>JAGQJJ010000870.1 GCA_020430675.1 Myxococcales bacterium | reverse complement strand
AGTCCTTGAATCCCCCAGCGGGGAAGCGACGCCGGAGGCGCTCGCGGAAGGTGCTGACATCGCAGTCGAGGCACTGCGGCTCGCGGCCCTGGGCCTGCAAACCGCCCGAGCCGGACGCGGTCACTGCCTTCGCGGCCTCGGGCAGCCAATCGCAGGCGATGCCATCAGCGATGGCTTTGGCGAACTCGCCGAATGGCACCGTGCGGACCTCGGTGCCATGCGGGTTCACCGCCTGGTCGCACAGCGCGATGTGGTTCATCAGCACGTACGCGCGCCGCACCGTGCGACCGTCGGAGAGTACCTCTTCGCGGGGCGCGCCGATGGGCGGCCCCCCGACCGAGCAATGCACGGCCTCGGGCGTCATCTGCAGGCGCTGCCACATGCGGTCCGCCTCCGCGTTGACCCCGGCCGGCCACAGGAAGGCTTCGGCGAACGCGACCATGGCCTGGCCCTGCACCGCGAAGCGCAGGTCGGTGATCTTGCCGAGCTGGAAGTCGGTGGGCGTGCGCCCGTGCGTCAGCCAGCTCGCCGGGAAGCGCGCCGGGCGCGACCAATGGTTGCGGTCGAGCCAACCCGCCTCGCGCACGGTGTAGACGGCGAAGCGGCGCAAGGTGTCGATGTCGATGATCTCGCCTTCGAGATCGGGCTCATCGGAGGCAAACCGCAGCCAGACCCAACGCGCGCCATCCGGCACGGTGATGCCATTGCGCTTGCCGTCGACAAGCGTCGGCACGCGGTCGGCCGGCGCCTTGAGCGCCTCGGGCACGGCCTCGGACGGGTGCCACAACCGCAGGTGCCGGGCAGGCCCGCAGTCGATGTCCACGCCGTCGGGAGAGATGGCAACACGCATGGGCGCACCGTAGGGGGCTGCCGTCCGGGTCGGCGGCGGCCCGCAAGGGTGCAATGGCATTCGTGGGCCGAAACTGCTTACTTGTCAGCGGGTTGCGATGCCCTTCATCTGCGGTTGACGGCCGCGCGGGCGCCTGACCGTCAACCGACGAGGCGGATCCGAATGCGTTTGCCACCGAACGCCTTGGTGATGAGATCGGCCTCTCGCAGCGCGGTGATGAACCGCTCCATCGCAGCGTTGATCCGCGCGCGCTCCTCACCCTGGGGATAGGGCTGCGCTTCGCCGTCCGGGGCACCGAAGCGCCCCTCGACGTGAACCCCCGTCGGCAGAGGGTCGCGCGTCTTGCTGACGAGGTAGTTGTTCATCCGCCCCCGCGCGTGCAGCCAGTCTTCGGCGTACGCCTCGAAGGCGCGGGCGAACATCTCGCGGCGGCGCGTCCAGTAGCCGTCCTTCTCGGTCGAGTGCGCGCTGCTTCGCCGGCGACCCTGATTGAGCGCCTCGGCGTGGTGATAGAAGTCGGTGCGCTTGCGCTCGCCCCGGATCGCCTTCATGAGCGCAACGGCCGCCATCTCGACCTTGGGGGGGAGCTGGCACCCATCGGGATCCTCGCTGATGAACGCCGGGCGGCCGCCGCGGGTGTAGTCGGACTTGAGGTGCGCGAGCGCGCCCATGTTGTCGAGATAGTGCGCCCACTCATGGGACACCGACCCGCCGCCGGCGAGCTTCGTGATGTTGATCACCGGCTGGCGCCGCTGGTCTTTGGCGTTGACCGACAGGGACTCGTAGTGGGCCCGGGCGCGCCCATCGCCCCGCGCGCCGATGGCCAGCGCCAGCGCATAGCGATCGCCCGCGCGGTCGGTCAGATGGCGCTGCCCGATCGCGGAGGCCGGCACGCCGAGCACGTCGGCGAGGTCGAGGAAGGCGTTATGCGCCGCGGTGACGTGGGCGGCGCGCTCGTCGTCGGTCGCCCAGTTGCCGAACTGCACGCCCGAGAGACCCAGCTCGGCCATCATGCGCTCGGCGTCGGGCGTGCCCGCCTCGCGCTCGCCGCCCTCGCGGCGGAAGACATCGCCGCGGGCCCGCAGCCGCGCGATGTCGAACGACGCCCGGCGCTGGCGGGGCGGCTTCGCGCCGCTCTTCGCGGCGTGGGCGGCGTGGTACCGCTCCCACGCTGCTTCGCGCGCCTGGTCATCGGGCGGGGGCGGGCCGCCGAGGAAGAGCTTCCACTCCGTCGCGTCCCGGCGGGTGCGCTCTTCGAGGCCGGCTTCGTCGGCGAAGCGGGCCTTGGCGCGGGCTTCCAGGTAGCCCTTGGTCCGCTGCCCGATGAAGCGCACCAGCTTGCGAAAGCGTTCTCCCATCGCGCGCAGGCGGTTGTCCCAGGCCGCTTCCTGGCTGACCTCAGCGTTGGCCAGCGCCGCGAATTGATGCCCGCCCCAGCGGACGTCGTGCGATTGGCGTTGCGCCTCTTCCCGGGTGTCATACCAGCCGAGGATCATCTTGCCTTCATGGCGCGCCGCAAGCTCGACGACCGCCTGCTCGACGTCCTGCCAGGAGCGGCACTCGTCGAGCATCTTGTCGACGACGGTCACGCCCTCGATGTACGCCTCGCGGGCTCGCCGGATGGTCTTCTCGGTGTTGGCGAACGGCACCGGCGCCGGCGCGACCGCCTT
>JAGQJJ010000869.1 GCA_020430675.1 Myxococcales bacterium | reverse complement strand
CAGACCTCCGTGTTGTTCCCCGACGCATTGTGCCGGAAATGCCCCATCGGGTCAGGCCGGGCAGAGTCGGGCGCCGCCTCAGCGGTCTGCGGCCTGGGCGTCGCTGGGGTCGGGCTGGGCGCCGTCGGGGTCGGGCATGGCCTCGTCGGGCGTTTGGGTTTGCCTTTGCGGTCCGCCGTCTTCGAGCGGTCCGGCGTCATCGCGCGGCCCGGAATCGTTGGCGCCGTCGGAGACCTGGCCGTCGACGTCATCGGCTTCGGGGCACTGGCCGCGGGAAAACGGGGCGCCATCGGGGCAGGTGCCGGGGCTTTGCGGGGCGCCGGCCAGATGCGTGTGCAGCGTGAACGGTGCCCCACGGGCGACGGGCCAACGGTGCAGGCTGATGCCTTCGACGATCGGCACGCCAGCGACGCGCTGGGCGTCGAGCTCGGTGCCTTCGCGGTCAAGCAGCGCCAACGAATAGCCACCCTCGTTGCCCAATGTGAGACGCGCGGGATTGGCCGATGGCGCGTTGGCGAGCGCGGGCAGCCAACGCCAGAGGGCGGGGTCGGGGCCCAGGATGGCCACGCCGCCGGCGGGCAGGCAGCCATCGAGAAGGCGCAGGCGCACGTTGACCGCGCCGCCCAGCAACGGCCGCGGGCCCAGGGCGAGGCCGGCGAGCGCGACCGCGTGGTCGCTCTGGTTGACCAGCTCGACAAACTCGTCGCGCTCGGTGCGCGGGGTGACGCCGTCGATGAGGGCCTCGGTGATGAGCAGGTCGCCCCGGGTGGGGGCCGGGCAGTCCGCGGCGGCGCGACCGGACGCCGCGTCGCTTACCCCTGCCGCATCGCCGGTGGGCCCGCCGGGTGCCGGGCTCGGCCCGCCGTCGGCGTGGCTCGGGTCTGTCGCGGCCATTGTCGGGGCGCCGCCCTCGGCGTCGGCGCCCGTCGGGGCCGGCGCGTCGGCGCAGCGCTGGGTGAAGGTACCGCCGTTGGCGCATTGCGCGGGCGAGGCGGGGACGCCGTCGCTGCGCAATCGGGCGTCGTCATGCCGCACGATGAGCTCGCCTTCGCCGCCGGGCAGGCGGTTGAGGCTGATGCCGGGCGCGATGGCGTCGCCGGGACCGGCGAAGCGATCGAGCAGCGCGCCATCGGCGTCGAGCAACCGGAAGTCGAAGTCGCCCGAGTTGGCGAAGCCGAAGGCCCGCGCCTCGTGTTCGCCCGGCGCCTCGGGCGGGGGCTGCCAGCGCCAGGTGTCGACGTGGGCGGTCAGGGCGATGGCGCCTCGCGGGGGCAGGCACGCGGCGCCGAAGCGGGCCCGCAGGACCTGGCTGGTACCGCGGTTCGAGGTGAGCGTGACCCCGGCCAGCCAGACGGCGTGGTCGGTGGCGTTGAGCAGCTCGACAAACTCGGCCTCCTCGGTCGGCTCGCCATCGAGCAGCGCTTCGTTGACGCGCAGGTCACCCGGTTGCGGATGTGCGCAGGGGGCCGTGTCGTTCGCCGGGGCCTGAGCGCCTTTGGGGTCGACCGCGCCCAGCGGCGCGCAGCCGCACAGCCCGCGTGCGGCACAATGCGGTCGGGTTCCGCTCGGGCAGTCGCTGTCGCAGTCTTCGCCCGTGGCGCAGGGCGGCGCGCAGGCGAAGCAGAGCGCGGCCAGCACCGCGGCGAGCCCGCACCGAGCGGCGATCGGTTGCCAACGGGCCGGGCGCTGGTCGGCGCCCGGGGCCCGCCCGTGGTGGCAGTCGGGGGCGGGGTCAATGGCATGCTTCACGTGGGTCTCCATCGGTGGCGTCTTGGTGATGGCATCGTGGTGATGCCATGTTGAGCGAGGTGTTGAGTTGCCCGGCATGGCGGTCGCCCGCATAAGTATTGGTATGGACTCCATATTTGTCATTCATCGATCAAAGGCTCGGGGTCGCCGCGCTCTCCGGATATGGCATCGCTCGCGCTGCGTGCCTCGAGATGGCGTGCCGAAGGCCAACGGGTGGCAAAGACCCAGCCGGTGAGCGCGTCGAGGCCGGCGGTGGCTTCGGCGATCGCCAGCTCGGCGGCCGCCTCGGCGCCGGTGTCGTCGGGGGGGCCAAGGCGGGCTTCGAGGACCGCTCGCTGGCGCGCAAAGTACAGCGACGTGACGCGTTCGAGCAGGGCCTGGCGCTCGCGGGCCGCGGCGCGGTTTTCGCGCCAGAGCGCGGCTTCGCGTGGGTGGAAGACCAGGGCGTCGAGGTGCCATCGCAGCTCGCCCTGCAGACGAAGGGCATCGGCGCGGACGTCGGTGCCAGTCAGGTTGGTGGTGGGCTCGTCGGCGGTGTAGCGAGCGGCGAGGCGGCCCGAGCGGTCGAGGTCGCGCACCACCTTGAACGTGGCTTGCGGCAGCGCCGCAGAGAGGCGCGCGCGTTGGGGCAGGCCGCGAATCGGCTCGGCCTGCAGGCCGGCGTAGGTCAGGGCCGCCTGCTGCACCTGTTCGATGGTGGGGCCGGCGGCGAGCGCCTGCCAGTGCGGGGTCGCCCGGCGGGCGAGGTCACGGTTGGGGCGGGCGCGGCTG
>JAGQJJ010000868.1 GCA_020430675.1 Myxococcales bacterium | reverse complement strand
TGGCTCGGCACGGGGTTGACAGGAAGCTGGGCGAACTCGACCATCTGGCCCACCAGCAGAGCGCGCTTCTCGGGTGCGCCGAGCCCGGCATCGGCCGCCCGGCGGTGCAGGTCGAGCAGCTCGTCCTCGGTGAAAACGCCCGCCAACGCAGACCTCCTGTGGCGCCGGGGTCATTGAGCCCCAGCGGGGCGGCGGCGTCAACCTCGGCGCGGGGTCAGCGCGCGGCGGCGGCGCGGCAGAGGCGGGCGAGCAGGAGGGCGTCGAGAGGTTCGGCCAGGGCGCTGAGGTCGCCGGCGGCTTCGGTCTCGGTCGTGGCGTCCCATAGCGTGGGCGGGGTGCCGCCGGCGGTGCGGATCACCTCGCCGCCTGGGGGCGCGCCTTCGCCGCGCACGGTGACTTCGACGACGTCGTCCTCAATGTGGATGCGATGGGTACCGATCTCATGACGCAGGATGGAAGCCATGGCATCGCCTTCGATGGCAAGATGGCGCGTGCCGTCGCCAGCGGTCAGAGCCACGCGACCGCCACGCGCTTCGACAAACGCGACGAGCTGGCCGGCGAGGGTGTCGACCACCCGATGCGCCGCCGGGTGCAGCGAATGGCATTCCACGATCAGCTTGATGGCATCGCCGCCGGGCGCGTCGATGAGGCATAGGGCCCACTCGATGGCATCGGTCGCGGCGTCGACGGCGGCGGCGCGGTCGGCGAGCGCGGCTTGCCGGTCGGCGGGCAGCGTCGAGGGGGTGCGGCCGAAGTCTTCTTCCAGGGCGCGCAGGGCGTCGATCGCGGCGTCGACCTGCGCCGGCAGCGGTGAGCCGTCGGCGCGCAGGCGGCGCAGAAGGGCGCTCTCTTCCCAGGCGTGCAGGCTGCGGCGCGCCCGGCCGAGGGCGTCGGACCAGAGCCGGTCGTGGGCGAAGCCGAGGGCGGCGAGGCGCGGGGCGGGCGCGCCGGGCAGGCCGCGGGATGACATGACGGCGACGCGGCCGTCGTGCACGTACAGGTCGAAGGTTTCGCCTTCGACGCGCTCGCCGCGCAGCACGAGACGGCGCGACAAGGGCACCAGCACGCGCTGCTCGACGGCGCGTTTCATGGGTCGGGCGCCGTAGCGGGGGTCGAAGCCATGGGCCATCAGCAGGTCGATGACATCGTCCTCGGCGCGCACGGTGATGCCGCGGCGGGCGAAGCCTTCGCGGGCGAGCGCGCCGTCGAGCATGCGCCGGGCGATGCCGCGCACGGCGGTGTCGTCAAGGGCGCGGAACGGAACCAGAAAATCGACGCGGTTGAGGAACTCGGGCCGGAAGAAGGCTCGGGCGGCCTCGCGGTAATGATGCGCCAGCGCGGCGTTGGCGACGCGGGCGTCATCGAGGCCGATGCGCCGTCGCTCGCCCGCGCCCAGGTTGCTGGTGAGGATGATGATGGCATGCGTGAAGCGCACGGTGCGCCCGGTGCCATCGGTCAAGCGGCCTTCGCCGAGCACCTGCAAGAGCAGGTCAAAGACCTCGGCGTCGGCCTTTTCGACCTCGTCGAACAACAGCACGCAGAAGGGATGCTCGCGCACCTTGCGGGTCAGGTCGCCCTCGCCGCGCGGGCCGCCGACGAGTCGCGCCGCGGCGCCGGGGTAGCCATATTCGCTCATGTCGAAGCGCACCACGCGGTCGCGGGCGCCGAAGAGATGCTCGGCCAGCGTCAGCGCCGACTCGGTCTTGCCCACGCCGGTCGGTCCCATGAAGAGGAACGAGCCGAGCGGCCGCTGCGGGTCGTCGAGGCTGGCTTTGATGATCAGCACCAGATTGGTCAGCAGCTCGGTGGCATCGGGCTGGCCCACGATGCGTTCTTCAAACCAGGCGCGCACTTCGGCGGGGTCGAGCAGCACGTCGGGGTCGACCAGCGCCCGCGAGAAGCCGCTGGCCCGCGCAAAGGCGGCGACGGCATCGGTTGGGCGCAGACGCGGGCGGCCGCCGCCGGGCGGGGTGGCCAACTCGGTGCGCGGCAGGCGGGCCATCTGCTCGATGAGCGTCAAGCCGGCGCCGGGCAAGGCATCGGCGTCGCCGAAGCGCGCCAGCAGGTCGAGGGCGCGCGAGATGGCATCGGGCGCAAAGGTGATGGCATGCTCTTTCTCAAGCGCGGCGGTGGCGCGTTCGAGCACGCGCCAGGCCAGCTCGGGCGTGAAGCCGGCCACCGGCAGGCGGCGCAAGGCGTGCACAAACGCCGCGCCGTGGCGCTCGGCGAGCAGCAAGGCGTCGGGCGTGGCCTCGGCGATGACGGTCAGCTCGCCGCTTTGGACATAAGGCAAGAGCATCTGGGCCACATTGAGGCCCGAGCGGCCCGAGCCGGCGGTGATGAGTTCGAGCACGTTGTCGACAAACAGCAAGCCGCGCGCGTTGCGCACTTCTTCGATGATGGCGAGGCAGCGCGCCTGCCATTCGCCCAGGTATTTCATGCCGGCGATGATGCGGCCGCCGGTGACATGCCACAAAGGCACGTCCTGCAAGCGAATGGGCACGGTGCCGGCGGCGATGCGA
>JAGQJJ010000867.1 GCA_020430675.1 Myxococcales bacterium | reverse complement strand
CCTTGCGCCCCGTGCCTTTCAGCCCGAAGTAGATCCAGAAGAACAGCAGGAAGAAGAGCACGAACTCCGGCGTGGTGAAGATCATTTGGTCTTCGCCTCCGCCGGGCGCGGCCAGCCCGCGTCTTTCATGCGCCGGGTGAACAGCCGCTGCTGGATGGCCATACCTTGCCGGTTGAGGTGGAAGCCATCGCGAAACATGCGCTCATCGCGCACGCCGTCGTGCACCAGGTCGATCAGCGTCACGTGTGGCCGCGCGTCCGCCATCGCCCGGTGCAGCGCCAGGTGCTTCTGCCATCGCGCGCCGTGCTCCGGTTCATCGAGGCCCACCGAGCGATCGGGCAGCATCATGAGGAAGACGTGATCGGCCAGCCCCTGCAAGTCATCGAGCAAGGCTTCGCTGATGGCATGCTTGTAGGCGATGTCATCGTCTTCATAACGACACGACAGCACCTCGCTCGCCGCCGGCGCGTCGTCGCGATACCAACGATAGGCCTTGCCCGGTACGGGCTCGCCAAACAGCCGTCGCGCCGCCCCGTGTTGAAGCACCGCGGTATCGGCGTAGGCACCCGACAAGGTCATGCCCAGGTATCGCGCCATCGGACGCAGAGGTTGCCGGGCATGCAGGTACAGCCCGAAAAGCGCCGGCGCGTCGAGCGCGGGCGTCATCATCTGGTGCTGAAGCACCCGCTTCGAGTGATCCTCTTCGCAGAGCTGAAAGAGGTTGGTGCCAAAGAAGGCGACCTCGAAGTGATACCCGCGCTGCCGCAGCTTCTGCACTGACGCCCAGGTGCAGCCCTGATGGCAGCCGTTGATATGCGCGTCGAGCACATCGCCGCGCCGCACGCCGGTCACCCGGGCCGCCAGATCGGCACTCAGCCAGTCCTTCGAGGTGCTTGAGCCGAAGATCGCGACCTTGGCCTTCGGCCGCTCGGCCCACCGGCGCATCGAGTTGCGCACCGAGTTGCGCTCCCAGCCGGCGTAGCGATCCTCGCTGAGCGCGTTGTCGATCAGCCACAAGGCGATCAACGTGGGCACGATATAGAGCAGATGTCGCATTCGCTGATGTCGCCCGCGGCCGATGCGGTGCTGCCGTGGTGGGTCAGGTCTCTTGGATGGTGGCGAAGGCCATGCAGTAAGGCAGGATGGCCGAGCCGGTGTCGTGCAGCTCGCGGCTGAGCACCACGTCGTCGAGCAGGCCCGGCGGCTTGTCGGGCAGGCCGAACAGGTGGCCGGTCAGGCGCCAGGCGCCGGGCTGCAACAGGCGACTCTCGCCGCCGCGCTCCAGCGTGACGCCCCAGCGCACGCGGCACGCAAAGCGGCTGGTGACCGGGTCGAGCACCTCGAACTCGTCGACCTCATGGATGAGCACGGTGCGCGAGACGGCGGCGATCATGTCGTGAAAGCCGACGTCTCCGCGCTCCATCAGCAGGCTCGAGAACGCCAGCGTCGGACCCGCCGCGCCAGCGGCCGCCCGCCAGACATTGCCCACCTGCCGATCGCTGCGCTGCGGGCTGCGGCGCCGATGCACCCGCTGGGTCAACCGACCGCGCACCATCAACGGCACGCGGCGGGTGGGCACGCCCTCATCATCGAAGGCGCGGCTCGTGGTCAGGCCGTCAAGCCCGGGGTCATCGACCAGCGTCACCGCCGGCGCGGCGATCATCTCGCCCTCGGCGAAGGGCGGCGAGGACTGGTCGGTGAAGAAGATCGGCCCGGCGAGGTGTCGCACCAGGCGCTCCAGCAGCCGCGGATGCAGCACGACCGGGTTGCGCCCCACGAGCCCGATGCGGCTTGGCGTGACCTCGACCCGCGGCATCGTGCGCCAGGTGCGCGCGCCGAGCAGGGCCAGCGGCAGCATCGACTCGGGCGCGTGCGTCTGCTGGAAGACGTCGCCATAGGCTCCGTTCAGCTCGACCTGCGCCGAGAGCGCCCCGTGCAGCGAGGCGACGACGCCGTTGCGCGTGCCGACGACAAACCGGCGCGCGCCGTAGCTCACCGAGCCGGCATAGCCGTCGACGCCCAGGATGCGATCGGCCTCGTGCCACAGGTTGTCGCTCATGGCGAAGGCGATGCGGTGCAGCTCGCGCGACGGCGCCAGCAGGTCGGCCAGATCGGCGTCGAACGTCATCGGCCCCGGGCGGCGAGCGCGCGGCATGGCCGGCGGTGCTTCGGGGCTCGGCAGGGCGCTGTTCAGCGCGTCCTCGACGCAGCGGCGCCATTCGGTGTCATCGATCGCCGAGGTGCTGGCGTGGCCGAGGCGGCCGTCACGAAAGACGCGGAAACAGATGCGATCCACCGCCGGGCGGGCGTCGGGTTCAAGCGAGCGGCCGTCGAGGCGCCAACCCCAACGGCTGGTGCGCTGCATCCAGAGTTCGACCTCGTCGGCGGTGACCTTGAGGCGACCGAGGAACCGCCCCACCCGCTGGGCGAGGGCCTCAAGCTCTTCGGAGAGCTGCACCGCGTTGAGACCGTCAGACATCGCGTCTGGCTGCATCAGACCTCCGCACCTGGGCCGCGGGATGG
>JAGQJJ010000086.1 GCA_020430675.1 Myxococcales bacterium | reverse complement strand
ATCCAGCTCTGAGGCGGGGAGGAGACCGATGGAAACCATCCTGCTCGGCGTCGCCATCTTCCTCTTCGTCGTGCTCGCCCTGGTCTTGGTGCTGCTTTTTGCCAAGGCTCGGCTGGTCAGCAGCGGCGAAGTCACCATCATCATCAACGGCGACAAGTCCAACGCGCTGAAGGTGGAGGCCGGCGGCAACCTGCTCAACACCCTGGCCGCACAGAAAATCTTCATCCCGTCGGCCTGCGGCGGCATGGGCTCCTGCGGCGTGTGCAAGGTGCACGTGCACTCGGGCGGCGGCGCGATGCTGCCCACCGAGACGGGCTTCATCAACCGCGGCGAAGCCCGCGAGGGCTGCCGGCTCTCGTGCCAGGTGAAGGTCAAGCAGGACCTCGAGATCGAGGTCGAACCCGAGATCTTCAGCGTGCGCAAGTGGGAGTGCACCACGCGCTCGAACCACAACGTGGCGACCTTCATCAAGGAGCTGGTGCTCAACCTGCCCGAAGGCGAAGCCGTCCCGTTCCGCGCCGGCGGCTACATCCAGATCGAGTGCCCGCCGCACACGGTGCACTACAAGGACTTCATCATCGAGGAGCGCTTCCGCGAGGACTGGGATCGCTTCAACATGTGGCAGTTCACCTCGGTCGTCGACGAGACGGTCACCCGGGCCTACTCGATGGCAAACTACCCCGAGGAGCACGGCATCATCATGCTCAACGTGCGCATCGCGTCGCCGCCGCCGCGTCAGCCGCACCTGCCCCCGGGCAAGATGTCGTCCTTCATCTTCGGCCTGCGCCCGGGCGATCCGGTCACCATCTCGGGCCCCTTCGGCGAGTTCTTCGCCAAAGACACCGACAACGAGATGGTTTTCATCGGCGGTGGCGCCGGCATGGCGCCGATGCGCTCGCATATCTTCGACCAGTTCCACCGCATCCACACGCACCGCAAGGTGACGTTCTGGTATGGCGCCCGGAGCCTGCGCGAAGCGTTCTACGTCGACCACTTCGACCGCATCCAGGCCGACAACGAGAACTTCACGTGGTACCTCGCGCTCTCCGAGCCGCTGCCTGAGGACAACTGGAAGGGCTTCACCGGGTTCATTCACACGGTGGTCTTCCAGCAGTACCTCAAGGACCACCCGGCGCCCGAAGACGTCGAGTACTACCTCTGCGGCCCGCCCATGATGAACACCGCGGTCATCAACATGCTGACCAACCTGGGCGTCGAGCCGGAGAACATCGCGCTCGACGACTTCGGCGGCTGAGCCGGCTGTGTCCCCCCCGCCGGCCGCTGGCGAAGGCCCCGGCGCCTTCCGCCGGTTCGTGCTGCCGGCCCTCTTTGTCGTCGGCCTCTTTTTTGCCCTCTACCTGCGCCGGCCCGACAACGAACCGCCAGCGGCGCGCACCGTCACCGCGTTTCGCGGCGCGACCATGGGCACCACCTACACCGTCAAGATCGCCGGCCCGGCGCTGAGCCCCGCCGACGAAAACGCGCTCGGCGCGGCCATCGACGCCGAGCTTGAAGCGGTCAACGACCAGATGTCGACCTGGCGCAAGACCTCGGAGCTGTCGCGCCTCAACCAGAGCGAGAGCACCGACCCGCAGCCGGCCTCCGAGGCGCTGCGGCTGGTCATCGCCGAGGCCTTGCGCATCAACAAGCTCAGCGGCGGCGCCTTCGACATCACCGTCGGCCCGCTGGTCAACGCCTGGGGCTTTGGCCCGGGCGGCGAGCACACCCCGCCCGACGAGGCCACCCTCAGCGGCCTGCGCGCGCGCGTGGGGCCCGACAAGCTCAGCTTTGATGACGCGACCGGCACGGTCCGCAAGGCCCGCGCCGACGTCTACGTCGACCTCTCGGCCATCGCCAAGGGCCATGGCGTCGACCGCGTCGCCGCGGTGCTCGAACATCGGGGCCATGGCGACTTCCTGGTCGAGATCGGCGGCGAGGTGCGCGTCGCCGGCAAGAACGGCGACGGCCAGACCTGGCGGGTGGGCATCGAGAAGCCCGACGAAAACGCCCGCGACATCCAGGAGATCATCGCCCTCGACGGCGGCGCGCTGGCCACCTCGGGCGATTACCGCAACTTCTACGAGAAGGACGGCGTGCGCCTCTCGCACACCATCGACCCGCGCACCGGGCGGCCCATCGCCCATCGCCTGGCCTCGGTGAGCGTCATCGCCCCGACCTGCATGACCGCCGACGGCCTCGCCACCGCGCTCAACGTGCTCGGCCCCGACGAGGGCCTGGCGCTCGCGGAACAGCAGGGCCTCGCCGCGCTGTTCATCGTGCGTGAGACCGATGGGCGCTTCACCGAGCGCGCCACCGCGCCGTTTGCCGCCTTGCGCGCCGCCGCGGCTTCGAACTGAGGAGGAGAGACATGGAGACCATGCTCGCGACCGTTGGCCTTTTTGCCCTCCTCATGCTCGTCATGGCCATTGGGGTCATCTTCCGCGGCAAGCCGCTCAAGGGCTCGTGTGGCGGGCTCGCCACCGGTGACTGCATGTGCATCGAACAGGGTCAGAAAGGCGCCTGCGCGCTGCCCGGGCGCGGCAAGGACGTCGATGACGAGGCGCCCCGCGTCACGCTGACGCCGCGCACGACCACCTCAGGCGTCATCATCTACGAGTGATCACTCCGAGACGCCGCTGATCACCGCCGGCTCGGCCTCGAACACAAAACACGCCGCCATCGCGTTGCAGTCGCCCTCGACCTCGGGGTCGCAAGGCCCGGGCCGGCCATCGGCGAAGTGCACGTCGGCGCCGCCCACGATGCCCATGATCAGCCCGACCAACTCTTCGGTCGGCCGATCGATCTGCCCGCCGATCAGCGCGCAGATGGCCGGCGGCGGGTCTTCGGCGCACAGCGCCTTCACGTCTTCGACCATGATCGTCGCCGTCGCCGTGGTCAGGTAACCGGCGATCGTGCCTTCGACCAGGCGAAAACCGGGCGCCTCGGCGGCGATCTGCCCGGTGATGCGCGTCGACTCAAGCCGCAACAGCACCGGCGGACTGTTGAGGAAGCTGACCGGCAGCGAGAAGTCGATCAGGTCGGAGTCGAGCCAGCCGCGGTCGACAAACGTCTCGGCAAACGACACCACGCCCGGCGCGGCTGGATCGCCGTCCACAAAGCCCGAGCGCCGCGCGAGGAACGCCAGCGCCGGATCCTGATCGCCGCCCAGAAAATCGAGGTCGACGGTCTCCAGCTCCGCGGCCGTCGCGCCCTCAGCCCAGCCGCGAGCGCGCAGCAGCAGCACCATCTCGACGCGGCCCTGGCGGTTGGCCCGCACCTGATCGACCAGCGAGCCACCGGCGAGCAGAAGCAGATTATGGGGCCCGCTGCCGGCGAGCGCGCCGTGCACCAGGCAGCCGGCGTGGCGCGCCTCTTCGGGCGTCTCGGGGATGTCGAGCAGCGAAACCCGCGCCGCCGGGCCAAACCCGTTGCTGGGCCCGAGCGGCACGGTCAGCGGGTCGACCGCCGGCAGCGCCGCATCGACCGCCGCTGCGTCCACGATCGCCGCATCGAGCGGCGCCGCGTCGGCTGCCGCATCCGCGGCCGCGTCGAGCAACGCTTCGTCGGCGATCGCGACATCCGGCGCAACCGCCATGTCATGGACCGTCGCGTCCAACAACACGCCTTGATCCGGCGTCGCCGCATCGGCGACCGGCGGCGGTTCGCTCGATGCCGCATCCTCGGCGCAGCCCGCGGCGATCAGCCCCAGGGCGAGCGCGCCAGCGCCGCAAAGGGTGCCCATCATTGGCCAAACTCCGCGCCGCATTGCCAGCACAGCTCAAACGACCAGGGGTTGAACTCGCCGCAGCGCGGGCAGGGCCGCTCGATGGCGCCCGCGCGCTGTGAGCCTTTGATCAGCGCCTGCGCGGCCGGCAGGTCGCTGGGGTCGATCAACAGCTCGACCCGGGCGTCGTCCCAGGGCACCTCGCCATACAGCCCGACGCGGTCCTGGCCGCGCAGCCGCGAGCTGATGCCCTCGCGGTTGAGCAGGCTGCGCACCAGATGCACCTCGGCGGCGTTGAGCGACGAAAACACCACGACCTCATCAGCGAGCATTCGGCCCCCATCGCGCGAACTGGCCGCAGTGTGGCCATCAACGGGGGGTTGAGACAAGGGGCCAATCGGCCGCTCCACGGACTTCGCCCGCGCCCGTCGCCGCGACCCGCGCCCTCGAAGGGGCGCGCTCTGCTGGGTCGCCCGAACGACCGAGGTCGCTGCGGCGATGAGCGGTTCGCGCGGTCTCGGCGACCCACGCAATGGCCGCAAATGGGTCAACCATTTGGGTCGGCGCCGAGCCGGCCCGCGATAGGAATGGTGGATTGTCAGGAGCACACCCGAATCGACGCAGATTGCGCCGCGCTGAGCCTCTCAAGCAACACAATCCCAACACAGCCATATTGGTCTCATATTGTCACAGTTATTGCCCGATTTGTCCTGTTTAGGCACAATTCAGCACTTGTGAATATTACGATAGGTGCATAAATTCAATATCACCATAGTTCACATTGCCCATTTTGGAGCACCGAAGATGATCTGGAAAGTGAGCAAAGTGCGGCCACGGGTGGCAGGAATCGGGTTGGCACGGGGCTCGCAAGTAAGAATCTGCGAAACCCGAGACAAGCAGGTCAAACATGAGCCGCAATCGCATCCGCAACAGCATCCTCGCCAACCTCCGCCGCAACGCGCAGCAGTCGAAGGGTCAGCAGAAGCCCGCCGCCGACCAGAAACGGCCCCGCACCGTCACCCTGTACGTCTGAACCTCGGGCGGCGCTCCCCGCGCTGCCCTCGCCCATGACCGCCATCCTCGGGCGGTCGGCGAACCCCGACGAGTCTGCATCAACCAAGATCGTCGGCGCCCGCCCGGAGCGCTTCCGGCGGCAATGCCCAACGCCTCATGACCAGATTTTCGCCGCACCCGATCGCGGTGTGCAGGCCCGGGGGCCCGCTCAGCGATCGCCGGCGGCGTCCACCGGCAGGCTGATGCGGAACAGCGCGCCGCCGAGCGCGCCGGTGTCGACCGTCATCTCGCCGCCGTGCTTCTTGATGATGTCCATGCTGAGGCTCAGCCCCAGGCCGGTGCCTTCGCCGACGTCCTTGGTGGTGAAGAACGGGTCGAAGATGCGCTGGCGGATCGCTTCGGGCACGCCCGGGCCGTCGTCTTCGACCTCGATGACCTGCATGTCGCCGCTGAGCGAGGTGCGCACCCGCACGGTGCCGCCGGGGGAGCAGGCGTCGAGCGCGTTCTGCAGCAGGTTGAGGATGACCTGATTGCAGAGCGCCGCGAAGATCTCGATCGGGGGCAGGTCGGCGAGGTCCTGTTCGAGCCGGATCTCGCGCTCGGCGAACTTGCGCTCCAGGATCTTGACCGTGCTCTCGATGCCCTCGCGCAGCCGCACGGACTTGCGCTCGGCTTCGTCGAGCCTGGTGAAGACGCGCAGGTCGTGAATGATGCGCTGCACCCGGTCGAGGCCGTCGCGGGTGTCGGTGAGCAGCTCGCCGATGACCTCATCGGGATCGTCGATGCACAGGGCGTCGCGCAGCACGGCGATCTCGTCGGCCTTCTCGGGGTTGACCGCCTGGATCTGCGGGTCGAGCGCGCTGTAGGTGCGCAAGAGCTCAAGCAGATCGCGCACGTCGCGTTCCAGGCTGGTCAGGTTGGTCTGCACGAAGGTCAGCGGGTTGTTGATCTCGTGCATGATGCCGGCGGTGAGCTGCTCGACCGAGAGCTGCTTCTGCTGCTGGATGATGCGCGCGTTGGCCTTGGCCAGCGCCTTCTCCTGCCGTTGCAGCGCGTCGTTGAGCTGCCGCTGGCTGTTGAGCACGTCGACGCTGGTGCGACCGGCGAGCAGCGCGGCGCAGACCATGACCGCGGTGAAGCCGAGGAAGGTGAACAGCGCAAAGTCGCCGTCGTGCACGATGTCGTCGGTGCGCAGCCGATAGGGCAGATCGCCGCCCATGCGCAACTTGAGCAGCAGGCCGAAGAGGCAGACCTGCAACGAGGCGAGAATCCACACGAAGCGCGGCTTGTCGCTGAACAGCGGGTGCATGAAGACGAGGATGGCCGGCGCGGCCATCCAGGCGGTCTCGAAGTCGCCCTCCTGATAGAGCTGCAACATCGTCACCAGGCTGTCGAGCGACAGCATGACCGGGATGATGTACGACAGCCCCATGCCGCGCTTGAAGGCGAGCCAGCCGGCCAGGGTGATGACCACCAGAAGGCCGACGGCGCCCCGGCTGAAGGCGACCCGGATCTGGTCGGCCTGCAGATGGAAGATCGTCTCCGAGACCAGCATCGCCGTCAGGACGGCGCTCATGATCATGTGGGTGACGAGGAAGGCCCGCGTCCGGTCGCCGCGGATGCCGGTGCCGGTCGTGGGCGTCACCGGCGGGTCGTCAACCGGGCGCATCAAGCGCCTCGATCGTCCGCCAGATGAGCGCCGTGGTCACCCGCCGCGAGGCGTACCAGCCCAGGCGGTCATGCGGGGCGAAGGTGCGCCGCAAGGGCAGCGCTGCGTAGCCGCCATCGGCCTGCTGGTCGTCGACCAACGCGCGCAGCACGACCTCGGGCGTGTCGAGCGCGCGGCAGCGGTGCAGCGTCCACGCGCTGATGGCGGTCTCAAGCGGGTCGCCAAAGCGGCCGTCGAGGCGGCGGCGCGCGCGCAGGCGAGCGAGCGCGGCGTCGACCGCGCGGTCGAAGTCACCGCGCTCGTCGGCGGGCACAAACGGGCCGAGCACCCGCAGGGCGCGCACGCAGGCGGCGTCAACCTGCACCGGGCGATAGAACGGCGAAGCGGGCGCGACCGCTGGATCGGCGAGCAGCGCTTCGGCCAGCGCGGCGAGGCCGCGACGCAGCAGGCGCTTGCGGTGGAAGCCCGCGGCCCAGAGCCCGAGCAGCGCGTTGGCCGAGACCACCGGGCAGAGGCCCTCGCCGAAGCGCGCTTCAACCGCGTCGTGGCGGCCACGGCCGAGCCAGGTCTCGAAGAGGCCGTCGCGGCGCATGGCGCGGGTCAAGGCATCGGCGCCGGCGCGCACCGCGGGGTGTTCGAGGCGGCCTACACGGGCCGCGAGGCGCAACGCGCGGCCGGTCAGGTCGGCGTCGGGGGGCACGCTGTTCACGCCGGGAAACAGCCGCCAGCCATCGCCATCGGCGCGGCCGAAGAGGGCCTCGGCGGCGGCCACCGGCGACTCGCCCATCTCGGCGCGCGCGTTCCAGATGATGAGCGGGCCGAAGACGTCGCCGACCACGGTTTCGCGGTCGAAGAGGCCCCAACGATGCACCTCGGCGGCTTCGGCCAGCGGCGGGTCGGCGTCGACAAAAGCCCGCATGGCGGCCACGGCGCGCTTGCGGCGAGCGCGGGCGTCGTCGGGCATGGGCTGCGGCTCGCGCCGGTACTCGTGCAGCGCGTCGCTGACGCCGGCCATCCACTCCATCAGCTCGTCGCGCAGGCCGAGCAGGATGGGCGGCGAGCCGGCGGCGCGGGCGGCTTCGGTCAGATCGGCGCCCAGCATGCCCATGCCATCATCGAGCGTCTCGGCGGCGTCGGCCTGCACCAGATGCCATAGCCCCAGACCCCGGCGCGCCGGTTGGTCGCGATCGCCGGCGAGGTGCAGGCGCAGCGGCGCGGCCAGCGTGGGATGGGCCAGCGCGTGGCGCAGCGCCAACGTCGGCTTGGCGGTGATCCAGTCATCGCCCTCGGGGTCGAGGAACAGGTCGAGGTAGTCGGTGAGCGTCTGCACCGCGGCGCCAAACGCCTGGCCAAACGCGAGCCAGGGCGCCGGATCGCGGCCGGCGAGCAAGGCGGGCGCGGCGGTGAAGACCGCAAATTCATTGCCGCTTTTTGAGCGCGAGATGGTCAGCGGATCGGCCGCTTCGAGCGCGTTGGTGCCCTGAAGGTCGAGCTGCTGCCCGTCGGCCATCGCCTGGCCCTGGGCGGCAAAGAGCGCAAAGAGCCGCAGCCTGGTCTCGGCCGAGACGTCGGGCAGCGCCAGCAACGCCTGC
The DNA here is from genome assembly GCA_020430675.1 of Myxococcales bacterium. The sequence goes on along the minus strand of JAGQJJ010000086.1, from coordinate 2,014 downwards.
TGGTAGACAAACAAGAGCCGGCAGACATCGGTGACGTGCAGGCCGGTGTCATCGGGCAGGTCGCCGTCGGCGATGTCATCGGCCAGATCGGCGGCTGAGAAATAGCAGGCGCCGGCGACGGCGAGCGCCCGGGCGAGGCGCTCGTCGAGGCCCACCGCGGCGGCGATGCGCAAGAGATACAGCGGCGGGATGTAGGGGCTGCCCTCTTCGGCGCCGGGCAGGGGCAGGTGCCGGGTCACCCGCCGATACAGGCGATCGACCGTGCCGAGCGGCACCTCACCAAGCGCGGGCGCAAAGGCGCCCGACAGGTGCTGGTGCAGCGCGTCGGCGAGGGCCTTCACCTGGGCCGGATGCGTTGGTTTCACCCTTCTGTTGAACAGGATTCGTCGTGCCGAAGCAAGTCCTCGGCGGGCGTGTCCGTTGTGTGCCGGAAATGGCCGCGGGGGGAGAAATCTGCTAAGCACGCGCAGAAGAGGAGTATTGAGTTGAACGCGCGCACGAGCAGCAGTGATCGTCGTCTCGACGTGGTGCTTACCTACGCGCGCAATACGCTGGCGCTCGCGCGGGCCATCCACAAGTTCCTCAAATCGGCGGGTCTGCAGGTCTGGTTCGACGAGGTCTCGCCGCGCACCGGCGATCACTGGCTGGCCTCGCATTATCGGGCGCTGACCCGGGCCCGGCATCACCTCATCCTGCTCACCGAGCGCACGCCGCCCATGTGGCAGAAGTCGGTGTTCGACTTCGCCTCGCGCTGCGCGGCGCTCAATCGCTCGCTCGAGACCGTGCCGCTGTTGCGCGAGGGCTTCGAGCCAGGGCCCCTCGCCGAGACGCTGGCCCGCTATCAGGTCGCTCATCTGGCCCATGACAAGGACGAGCGCGACGCGCAGCTTCGCGATCTGGTGGCGCGGCTGCGCGAGCAGTCGGTGCGGGCGAGCGTGCCGCCGAGCGACGCGGTGGTGCCGTACTCGGGGCTTCGGGCCTATGAGGTCGACGAGGCCGGGGTCTTCTTCGGGCGCGATCTGGAGGTCAGCGAGGCGGTGGCCCGGCTGGGCACGCAGCCCGATGGCCGGCACCGGCGCTGGCTGCGCATCATCGGGCCGAGCGGGGTCGGCAAGGCGTCGTTTGCGCGCGCCGGGCTGACCTCGGCGGTGCTGCGCGGCGGCATTCAGGGCGCACCGCTGGCGTGGCGCATGGCCACGGTGCGGCTGGGCGACGAGCCGATCGAACAGCTCTCGGTCGAGCTGGCGACGGTCTTCCCGGGCCTGGGCGCCCGCGATGTGGCCAATACGCTGCGCACCGCGGGCCTGGCCGACCTGGTGCACGACCTGCTGCCCGCCGATCAGGGCCTGCTACTGGTCATCGACCACCTCGAAGACGTGCACGGCCACCGCGTGGCGCCCGAGGTGCGGACGCGCATCGATCGGTTGCTCTCCGAGGCGCTGGAGGACTTCGATCAGCGCCTGTTTCTGGTGACGACCGAGCGCGGTGACGTCAGCGATGACATCGACGGCCGCCTGCCGCGCCTGACCGGGCTGCTCGGCTCGCACGGGGCGGTGCAGACGCTGGCCGAGCCGACCCGCGAGGGGCTCAAGGCGATCATTGACGGGCCGGCGGCGCTGCGCGGTCGTCCCTGGCCGCCGGTGCTGGCGCGGCAACTGCTCGACGACGCCGAGCGGCATCGTGGCGGGCCGGGCGCGCTGAGTTGGATGCTGGCGACGTTGATGCACGCCGATCGCGCCACCATACAGGGCTACGAGGGCCTGGGCGGGCTGGCGACCGGCGTGGGCAAGGCGTACGACGCGCGCCTCGCCGCCATGTCGGAGGACGATCAGACGCGCACCCGCTCGCTGCTGACCGCGCTTGTCGACGGCGGGCGCGGGCGGGGCGATCGACCGCGGGCGCTGTCGTTCGAAGAGGCGGTGGCCGGCGCCGGCGAGGGGCCGCGGTCCGAGGCGCTGGTCGAGCGGCTTGAGACCGGGCTGGGCGCTGAGGGCTGCTTTGCGCCGCCGTTCTT
>JAGQJJ010000866.1 GCA_020430675.1 Myxococcales bacterium | reverse complement strand
CGTCGGCCACGGACGGGTCGAGGGCGTCGAGCAGGCCGTCGCAGTCGTCGTCCGCGCCGTTGCACCGCTCGGAGGCGCCGGGGTGGACGGCCGGGTCGGCGTCGTCGCAGTCGTCGGCGTCGCCGACGTGACCGGGCCCGAGGCCATGGAGTCGCTGCGCAAGTCGATGGTGCGCCGCGCCAACGCCACCATGGGCGGCAAGGGGCGCATCATCAACGCCTGGCCCGAAGAGTGGATCGTCCAATAGGCGGCGCGCGGCGATGACCGATCAAATCCTCTCGCAGAACGAGATCGACGCGCTGCTCTCAGCGGTCAACGACGGCGAGATCAACCTCGAAGACGACGAGGCCGAAGGCGCCGAGGTCGACGAAGCGGCGCAAGCGGCGGTCAAATACGACCTGCTCAGCCAGGACCGCATCATTCGCGGCCGGATGCCGACGCTCGACATCATCAACGACCGCTTCGCGCGCCAGTTCCGCATCACGCTCTCGAACAGCCTGCGCAAGATTCTGCAGGTGGCGGTCGAGAGCACGAGCCTGATGAAGTATGGCGAGTTCCTCAACTACCTGCCCATCCCGAGCTGCCTGAACATCGTGCGGCTGCACCCGCTGCGCGGCTCGGTGATCGTCGCCATCGAAACCAAGCTCATCTTCACCTTCCTCAACAACTGGTTCGGGGGCTCGACCAACGCCCAGGAGCGCATCGAAGGCCGCGACTTCACGGCGATTGAGCTGATGATCGTGCGCAAGGTGGTGCGCTTGTTGATGGATGACCTCGAACGGTCATGGCACCCGGTTTTTCCGGTGCGCGGCGAGTATCTGCGCACCGAGATCAACCCGCAGTTCCTCGCCGTCGTCGCGCCGAGCGATGTGGTGGTGCTGACCAGCTTCGAGATCGAGATCGACAACCTGCGCGGCACGGTGCAGGTGGTCATCCCCTACAGCACGGTCGAGCCCATCCGGCAGCATCTGTCGAGCGGCATGCAGTCCGAGGGCGGCGCCGAAGAGAACACCTGGACGGACCAGATCGGCGAACACCTGCTCGAAGTCGAGGCCGGCGCTTCGGTGGTGCTCGGGCGGTCGCTCATCACCATTCGCGACCTGATCGACCTCAAGGTGGGCGACGTCATCACCCTCGACCAGCAACAGGTCGACCCGCTGCAGATGTTTGTCGAGCGGGCGCTGAAGTATACGGTCACGCCCCTGGAGCGCGCCGGTTATCTCGCCGCCGAGGTGGTGGGCGAGATCGAGCCGAGGCGGCCGCCCGACAACCAGCAGGTCGCCGCGCAGCTTGAACATGACGACGACGAGTGACCAGATCCGACTGGCACGATATCTGCTGATTCCCTGCCGCGTGGGAGGCCGTTGATGGCCAAGGATCCGAAGGACATCGAGTTCCTGTACGACGTCGAGCTGGAGCTGGCCGTCGTCCTGGGAACCAAGCGGATGCTCATTCGAGAGCTGCTCAAGCTGGCCACCGGCTCGGTCGTCGAGCTCAACAAGCTCGCCGGCGAGTCGCTCGACGTGGTGATCAACGACAAGGTGATCGCGCGCGGCGAAGCGGTGGTGGTCAACGAGAAGTTCGGCATTCGCCTGACCGAAGTGGTCTCGCCTTACGACCGGGTGCGCAACCTGCGCGACTGACGGTCCCGGCCCTCCCCCAAACGACGGACGCACACGACGACCGCGCGCGCCGCGCGCCGCGCCGAAGGGGGATCCATGCCCGGCCGATGGACCTTGAACTGCTGGTTTGCTCTGCTGCTCGCGCTGCCGGCCGCCGTCAACGCCAAGGCGGTGGGCGTCAATCCTCTGACCGGCGTCGACTTCACGACCAGCGCCGATCGCATGGAGCTGACGGTGCGCGCCGAGCAGCCGATCGCGCCGGATCAGATCAGCGCGCAGGCCGAGGGCAACGTGCTGATGCTGCGGGTCGACGGCGTGCAGACGACGCGGCGCTGGCTGGCGACGCCCGATGACCTGGTGAAGCGCACGCTGCTGCACCCCTCGCGACAGCACGCCCCAGCGGCGGTCATTCGAATGCGACTCAACGCGCCGGTCTCAGCAGCGGTGGTCGAGAACATCCGCGTCCGCGCCGCCGATGATGGCGCGCTCATCGCCGCCATCCCGCGCGATGCTCGGGTCGCCGCGCGCTGGGCCGCCGTCGACGCGCCGGTGGCCGCGCAGCCCGCACCGAACGCGGTCAAGCTGAACATCGGCGTCGACAAAGCGCCGGCAGCGGCCATCGAGGTGCCGGCGGCCCTCGCCGCCGCGTCAACGTCTGTTGGCGGCATCCCCGAAGCCCTGGCGGCGCCCGCGTCGATCTCGGGCGAAGACGCGCCGCTCGAGGCGCCCGCGCCCGAAGCCGTCGATCAGCCGCTCATCGCCGGCCTGGGCGAAGCGGGCCCTGAAGGCCCCAGCCTCGCCGCGGTGCTCGCGTCGCTGCTCTTCCTCTCGGTCGTCGGCTTCATCATGTGGCGCAAGATGCGCACCGCGCGGCCCACCGGCGGCAACGGCCCGCTCATCC
>JAGQJJ010000865.1 GCA_020430675.1 Myxococcales bacterium | reverse complement strand
CGGTGGCCGATCGATGGCTGCGAAAGGGCCTGGGGCAGTTCCACGCCGGCCTCTTCCTCGACCCCCGCCTCACCGGGGTGACGGCCAGCGCGCTCGGCCCGCTCATCGATCATCTGTCAACGCACGGCGGCGAGTTGCCCCGCCTGCGCGGCGTGCACGCGCTGCTGACCGCGCCCGAGGTGACGTTGGTCGCGGTGCCCGACGCGGGGCACCGGGGTTGGGGCGAGGTGCGCTTCGCCGAGGTCGCCCCATCGCGCGCCGCACCCGAGCCGACGGCCCCACCGGTCTTTGTCGACTGCGCGGCGCGGGCGTTGGAGGCGCCAGCATTGAGCGTCGAGCGCGACCCGGTGCGGTCCGATCACTACATCGTGCGACTGGCGCCGCGGCCCGCGACCACCTTCATCGTGGTCGAGGCCAGCCAGGCTGACTTCGCCGACGCCGTCGTGCTCGCCAACGGCTCGGTGACCGCCATCGAGCGCCACGATCAGCCGCCGGGCGCCTGGTACTACCGCGCTCGCGCCCACCGCGACGGCCTCGACGGGCCCTGGTCGGCGCCGGTGAGCGTCGCGGTCGAGGGGCCTGCGCGCCGGCAGATGGTCGCACCCGCCGCCTACGATCCCGGCGGCCTGCTGGCGGTGCACCGCGCCCTGCTCCGCATGTGCGCTGCGTGCGGCGAGCTGTTTGCGGTGCTCTCGCTGCCGGCCCACTTTGACGAGCGCCAGGCGGCGGCCTACGCCGAGCGCCTGCGCGCCGGGCCCCACCCGGCGGCGATCGACGCGGTGCCGGTCCCGTTTGGTGCCGAGCCGGTGAGCAGCCTGCCGCTCTCGGCCGGGGAGCAGCGCGCGCTGAGCCATGGTGCGCTCTACCACCCCTGGGTGGTCGGTCGGCCTGCCGGCCCGGGTGACCTCATCGCCCGCCTGCCGCCCGATGGCGCGTTGCTCGGCACCATGGCCGCGCTCGCGCTGCGCGACGGGGCATGGCGCGCGCCGGCCAATCGACCGCTTCAGGGCCCGTTCGGCCTGGTCCGCTCGCTGCCCGAGGCCGCCTGGCCGGCCCTGCAGCGCGCCCGGGTCAACGTCGTGCGCGCCGAGCCCCGCGGCTTCCTGTGCCTCTCGGCCGACACGCTCTCCGACGAGCCCGACTGGGGCCATATCGGCGTGCGCCGCCTGTTCTGCGCGTTGCGGCGCGCCGCGCGCCAGCACGGCGAGGCCTACGTCTTCGAGCCCAACCACGAGGCCTTCGCGCGCCTGGTCTATCGCGTGTTCTTCGGGCTGCTCGAACGCCTGCACCAGCGGGGCGCGTTCGCCGGGCGGCTGCCAGCCGAGGGCTTCCAGGTCGTCGTCAATACGCGGCCGGCCGATCGCGACGCGGGGCGCCTCATCGTCGAGCTGCGCATTGCGCCCTCGGTGCCGCTGCGCTTCTTGACGGTCCGTCTGGTGCAGAGCCAGGACGGCCTCGTGTTGGAGGAGGCCTGAGCATGCCCACGCCGAGCACCCACCCGTTTCAGGCCTTCAAGTTCGCCGTCGAGATCCGCGTCGATGACGAGCAGCCGACGATCTGCAGCGCCGCCTTCGCCGAATGCGACGGCCTCGAGATGACGATGGACGTCAAGACCGTGCGCGAGGGCGGCAACAACGGCCAGCAGATCCACCTCAACGGCCCGGTCAGCTACGGGCAGCTCTCGCTCAAACGCGGCATGACCCGCAACTTCGACCTTTGGCGCTGGTGGAGCCGATTGCTGGTCGCCGAGACCATGGCGCTGCGCGCGGACGCCCATATCGTGGTCTACGAGCGCGACGGGGTGGCCGAGGCGGTGCGCTTCCACCTCAAGCGCTGCCTGCCGACCAAGCTCAAGGCGCCCGCGCTCAACGCCAAGGACGGCATCGTGGCCATCGAGGAGCTGCAGCTCGCCTACGAGGCGCTTGAGATCGAAGCGCCTGGCGGGGGAGGAGGCGTCCGATGAGCACCGGCCAGACCATCCACAAGGCGCGGCTCATCGAGATGTCCGCCGACTTCGCCAACGAAAAGCCGGGCGGCCGGCGCATCACGGTGCAGTTCAACCCCGACTCGCTGAAGGTCAACTTCGCCAACCAGATTCAGACGCCCACCTCGACCGGCGATCAGTCGGGCACGAGCAACAAGCTGTATGTGGGCAGCGGCAATACCAAGCTTCAGTTGCAGCTGTGGTTCGACGTGAACCAGCCGCAGCCCGGCGAGCAGCGCTTCGACGACGTGCGCAAGCTCACCGAGCAGGTGGCGTGGTTCATCACCCCGCAGCCCGACGGCAACAAGTTCGTGCCGCCCGCCGTGCGGTTCGAGTGGGGCACGTTCCTCTTCGACGGGGTGATGGACTCGCTCGACGAGACCCTTGAGTTCTTCTCCAGCGACGGCCGGCCGCTGCGGGCCAGCGTCAGCCTGGGCATGTCGCGGCAGGAGATCAGCGCCTTCAAGTTCGGCACGGCCGGCGCGCGCGGGGTCAGCCCGGCCGGCAACGCGCCGCCGGGCACGCGCCCGCTGGCCGAGG
>JAGQJJ010000864.1 GCA_020430675.1 Myxococcales bacterium | reverse complement strand
GGTTCCGCGTCGCGGCTGGCCGAGAACCGCAAGGCCCCGGCGGCATCGAGCGCACCCAGATGCAGCGCGTGGTCGCCGGCAAAATAGAGCTGCGCGCCCGTTCGGGGGCCAGCGTCCAGCGCGTCGACGTAGGCGCCGGGCGTCGCCGGCAGCGCGCGTGCGGCCCCGCCCAGCGCCAATCCGGCGTCGGCGCCCTCGGCGGCCAGCTCGGCGGATTCGAGCACCAGCGGGTCTTCAGCGCTGAAGGCGGCGTCGATCTGCACCCGCGGCCCAGCCGCATCGGCCGAGAGCGCCACGGTCAGCCGCACCATCGGCAGCCCCGCCCCGGCGTACGTGGCCTCGGCGCCATCGGCCAGCGCGCGCCACGCGGTCTCGGGCCAGGCCTCGGCGGTCACCCGGCGGCCCTCGATCTGCAGCGCCGGCCCCAGGCCGGTCAGAACGGTGCCGTCGGTGAAGCGCAGCGCAAAGCGGGCGCCATCAGCGCAGCGGTCCAGGCGAATATCGGCGATCTCGGCGAGGGCCAGGTCGCAGCCGGCACCGGCGTCAGCGGTCGGTGTGGCGTCCAAGCCGGGCTCGGGCGTCGTGCCATCACAGCCGACAAGGACCGCCAGCGCGAGGCCCAGCAATGCGTGGCGCATCAGCCGGGGGGCGCGAAGCACACGTCGCGGTTGTTGTCGAACAGGTCGGGCAGGCAGAACGAACCGGCGGGGCAGGGGCCGTTGTCATTGCAGATCTGCGCGCAGATGCCAAAAGCGGTGCAGATCGAGCCGCGCTGGCAATCGGCGGTGGCCTGACAGTTGGCGCCCGGCGCGCCGGCGCCGGTGCCCATCGCATGACAGGCGCCGTCCGCGTGCCCGCAGTAGTTGTTGGCCGGGCAGTCGGCGCCGGTCTGGCACGGCGGGTCGACGCACATGCCGGTGAGCGGATCGCAGACCAGCGGCGCGCCGCAACGCACCCCGGCGCAGCGGTCGATGCAGGTGCGGCGCTCGGGCGCGCAATAGCGGTCGTCGGGGTTGTCCTCCAACCCCAGGCAGTCATAGTTCGGCGGGCAGTCGGCGTCGATGCCGCAACCGCGCGAGCAGAAGGCTTCGTTGTTCAACGTGAGGCAGGCGGTGGTGCCCTCGGCGGTGCACTGGCCGGCGAACGTGCACGGATCGCACAGGCCCTGGCCGGTCGGATAGCACCGCTGATCGCGCGGGTTGCAGATCTGGCCGGCGGCGCAGCGCACCCCCGCGCAGGGATCGGGGCAGGCGCCGGTGCGCAGATCGCAGCCGCCGAACTCGCAGTCGACGTTGAAGCACGGCCCGTTTGCGCAGCGGTTGCAGACCGCGCAGGCGCCAAACGGCGCGCAGAGCGTGGTCGCGATGCGCTGCTCGGCGGGCAACAGCTCGATGCGGCACTCGGGCAGCGTGATGCGCGCCACCTGCCACAGATCGGCCAGGTCGAGCGCCACCGGCGCGTCGAGGTGCTCGGGCCCGAAGCGCTGCGCCGGGTTGCCGCCGCACTCGATGTTGACCGTGGCGTCGATGGGTCCGGCCGGCTGCTGGTCATCGACCCCGGCGTAGGCCACGCCGACGTGATAGACGCCCGGCGGCAGCGCCTCGGCGATGATCTCTTCCGGCGTGCCCGCGCGCTGACTCTCAGCGGCCATGCCCGGCGCGCCCCAGCCGGGGTTCTGGTTGAGGCTGTACAGATCCCACGTCACGTCGTACCACTGCCCGCGCGGATGCAGCAGGTGCAGCTCGGCGTTGGCGTTGTCGCCGCGCCAGGTCAGCACCACCCGCAGCCCGGTGGGATCGCCCACTGGCATATCGCAGGCGTCGGGGATGCCATCGCCGTCCGAGTCGGCCGGATCTTCATTGGCCACCTGCGGACAGGGATCGCAGGCATCGCCGCGGCCGTCGCGGTCGCTGTCGCGCTGGTCGGCGTTGGCCAGATGCGGGCAGTTGTCGCGCCCGTCGGCCACGCCGTCGCCATCGAGGTCAGCCGCTTCGCAGGCGTCGCCGATGCCATCGCCGTCAGCGTCGGCCTGATCGGGGTTGGGCGCCGCGCAGTTGTCGCAGTCATCGAGCACGCCATCGCGGTCGGCGTCGACGTCACGCTCGTGGGCGAAGTTCGGGCACGGATCGCACATATCGCCGCGCCCGTCGCGGTCCATGTCGCGCTGGTCGGGGTTGGCGCGCTCGGGGCAGTTGTCGAGCGCATCGGGCGTGCCGTCGCCGTCGGTATCGGTCGGCTCGCAGGCGTTGCCCACGCCGTCGTGATCGTCGTCGGCCTGGCTGAAGTTGGGGATCTGCGGGCAGTTGTCGCAGGCGTCGCCCACGCCGTCGTCGTCGCCGTCGCCCTGATCGGGGTTGGCGCGCGACGGGCAGTTGTCATCGGCGTCGGGCACGCCGTCAGCGTCGTCGTCATCGGGCGACTCGCAGGCATCGCCGATGCCATCGCCGTCACCATCGGTCTGCCGGAAGTTGGGCTCGTCGGGGCAGTTGTCGCAGGCGTCGCCGACGCCGTCGCCGCCAAGGCCGCCGTTCATCACCGCCTCGA
>JAGQJJ010000863.1 GCA_020430675.1 Myxococcales bacterium | reverse complement strand
GTCGGGCGCGCCGATGACCAGCAGCGAGAGCACCGCGTAGTCGGGCAGCGGTGGGTCGCTGCTCAGCTCCAGCGTCGGCCGCGTCGGTTTGCCGCGGATGGTCGCCGTCACCTCGTATTCGTCGACCTGGCAGGTGGCGATCACGTCCAGGTAGGGCATATTGCCGCCGCCCTTGGGCATGTATACGCGGCCGTGGGTCAGGATGAACTCGCGGCCCAACAGCCCGAAGCTGCCTTCCACCGAGCGCAGCGCGCCTTCGACCTCGCTGTTGCCCTCGGTGGCGCCGAGCACCAGGCGGCCGTCCCACTGCATGTCGGCGCCGGCGCCCCGGATGTAGATCGGGTCGACCAACTCGACGATCACGCGCAGATTGCCGGCCGATTTCTCTTCGGTGACAGCCTTTTGCGGCAGATCCGTCCGCTCGATGTTCTCGTTGCGCGCCACTGGCTTCGGCGCGGGCACATTGCTGCCGATCAGCCGCAGGCCCATGTCGCGAATGGCCACTTTCACGTCGACCGCCGACTTCGCCAGGGCCAGCTCGGTGTCGATGCGGCCCTTGATCACGCCGCGCGGCACGCCGGGTTTGAGGATGGGCCACTGCGACAGGTCGATCCGCACCTGCCCGCGCGCGCCATCGCCCTCGCGCGCCACCTCGCCCTTGCCGCTCAGGCGACCCTTACCCGAGCGCGCCTCCAGCTTGCGCAGCGTGGCTTTGTCGGCGGTGATGCCCACGTCGAGCTGCACATGATTGAGGTGCTGGTTCAGGTCGACCAGGGTCAGCGCGCCGTCGGTCAACCGCACTTCGGCGTCGAGCTGCGGCGCGGCGGCGGTGCCCGAGGCGTCGACCCGGAGCGTCAGCGCCCCACGCGGCTGGTAGAGGCCCGGCGGCATCAGCGGGGCGAGCGCGGCGATGTCGAATTCGGGCAGCGCCAGCTTCACCACAAACGGGATGTCGAGAACCGACGCGGTGCCATCGCGCAGCGCGGCGACGGGGGCTTCGGCGTCGACCTGCACCTCGAGCGGCTGGCCGACGAGCGGGCTCGACAGGCGGATCATCTGCGCCGTCGGGCTCAGCTCGATGCGGCCCGTCAAAGGCACGAGGCCCGCTTCGGGCAGGCCGACGGTGCCGCCCAGGTCGGCGGTGACGTTGAAGTCGCGCTCGTTCCCGGCGGCCTGCAGCTTCAGGTCAACGCGCGGTTCAACGCGCGGCGGCACGCTGACAAACGGCGCGAGCGCGGCGCGGTCGAGGCCAGCGACGGTCAGATCGAGGCGATGCGAGGCCTCGGATCGCCAGGCCACCATGCCCTCGGTCGGCGCCAGCGCGACCGGCACTTCGGCGTCGAGCTGCACGCGGGCCTCGCCGGGCGCCTGCCAGCGCAGGCCGAGGCGCGCGGTTTGCGGGTCGACCAGGGTCGTCACCACGAGGTCGCCTGCCGGTCGATCGGCGTAGCGCGCCTCGCGGGCGGTGACCTGCACCTCAAGGCGCGGCGTGACCGCGCTGCCCTCCAGGTCGGCCGAGACATCGACCCGTCCGGCGAGGCCCTCTTGGTGGTGGAATTCTTTAAAATCAGCGAGTTGCACGCCGACGAGATCAAAGTCGAGCCCGTGCGGGCCAGCGGCGTTCCAGTCGACCGGCTTGCGACCGAGCGGGGCCAGGCGCACCGGGGCGTAGGCGGTGAGGCGCAGCGACTCGGCCAGCGGGCCGGTCAGGCCCACCTCGACCGTCGCCTTGCCGTCGCGTACGGCGGCCTTGGCGTCCAGGTCACCGACGGTCAGCGTCTGCCACGCGAGGCTGCGCGCCTGGGTTTGCACCTGCACCGCCGGGCGCGTTGCCGGGCCATCGACGCCGAGCGACAGATCGACGACTCCGTCCACCGGCGGCCCCCCGACCGCGGCCATCACGTCCGGCAGGCGAAGACCGGCCAGGGTCACTTCGAGCGCGTGGGCCGCGTCGGAGCGCCACCGCGCGGCCCCGCGGTCGAGCGCCACTTCGACCGGCACCTTCGCGGTCACCGCGACCCGATCGGCCAGCGGCGAGGCCAGGGTGACCGCGGCATCAAGCGTGCGGCCGTCGTTGCCGAGCGCGACGTCAAGGTCGCCAATGGCATGCGCTTGAAACAAGAGTGACCGTCCGGTCATATCAAGCCTGCCGCTCGCTTTGGCGCCGGCAAACCGGCCCTTGGCGTCAAGGCGGCCCGCCATGGCCAGTCCCGGCGCGAAAGCGGCGGCGCGGGCCAGATCGAGCCGGTCGAGCTGAAGGTCGACGCGGGGCGGGGGGGCCCAGCGGGGCGCGACCTCGCCCGCGCGCAGGTCGAGGTGCAGGCCCGCAGCGAGGCCGACATGCATTTGTTCGACGAGGCCACCGCGCACGCGCAGGTCGAGCTTGAGGCGCTCGTCGGCGAAGTCGGTGCGCATCGTCACGTCGCCGAGCCCGACGCCGCGCAGCGCCAACCGCCGGACCCGCGCCGTCAGGGCAAACCGCGGCGCTTCGGGTGGACCGCCCACCGAGCCGGCGATCGAGACCCGCCCCCGCAGTGCCAGACCCG
>JAGQJJ010000862.1 GCA_020430675.1 Myxococcales bacterium | reverse complement strand
CGACGGTCGGCCCGATCGGGCACCCTGAGGGCCGTTCTTTCGACCTCGGAGGTGCCCCATGCGCGGCCTCGCGCTGTTGTTGGCCCTCGGCGGCTTCGGGCTGCTGACCGCCTGTGATGACGAATCGACGACCACCGCCGATGGGGGGGGTGGCGCCCCACCCCAAGGTGAGACCTACGCCGCGGGCATGGCCAAAGCCACCGACGCGGTGACCGTCGTGCTGGTCGAAGCCGTGCCCGGCCCGCCGATTCGCGGCGACAGCAATGTCTGGACGCTGGCACTGCAAGACGCCGAGGGCGCGCCGATGGATGGCTGCACGATCGAGGTCGACCCGCGCATGCCGGCCCATGGCCATGGCACCACGCCGGTGCCCGTCGCCACGCCGATCGAAGGCGAGACCGGCATGTTCGAGGTGCGGCCGCTCAACCTCTTCATGCCCGGCCTTTGGCGCGTTGCGGTGCGGCCGACCTGCGGCTCCGACACCGCAGAGGTCTTCTTCGAGTTCTGGATCGAGAGCTGAGCATGCACCCGATCGCGCCTTCGGCGTGGCCGCTCGACCCCGAACTGACCTTCCTCAACCACGGCTCGTTTGGCGCCTGTCCGCACGAGGTGCTCGCCGCGCAGCAGGCGCTGCGGGCGCGCATCGAGCGCCAGCCGGTGCAGTTCTACGTGCGCGAGCTGCTCGACCTGATCGACGCCGCGCGCGAGCGGGTCGCGGCGTTTCTCGGCGCTGATCCGGCCGGGCTCGTCTTCGTGCGCAACGCCACCTCCGGCGTGAACGCGGTGCTGCGCTCGCTGAACTTCAACGCGGGCGATGAGATCCTGGTGACCGACCACGGGTACGCCGCCTGCGAGTACGCCGCGCGCTTCGTGGCCCAGCGGGCCGGGGCGCGGGTGGTCGTCGCCCGTCTGCCCTTCCCCGGCCTGACGCCCGACGCGGTGCTCGACGCGGTGCTCGACGCGGTCACCCCGCGTACGCGCCTCGCGATGCTCGACCACATCACCAGTCCCACCGGCGTCGTGCTGCCCATCGCGCGCCTGATCGACGCGCTGCGCGCCCGCGGCGTCGACACGCTGGTCGATGGCGCCCACGGGCCGGGCATGCTGCCGCTCGATCTGAACGCGCTGGGCGCGGCCTGGTACACCGCCAACCTGCACAAATGGGTCTGCGCCCCCAAAGGCGCCGCGGTGTTGGTGGTGCGACCCGACCACCGCGCGGGTCTGCACCCGGCGGTCATCAGCCACGGGCATCGCTTCCCACTGACCCCGGGCGGCCGCTCGCGCTTGCACTGGGAGTTCGACTGGCCGGGCACCGATGATCCGACGCCCTGGCTCTGCGCGCCGGTGGCCCTCGACTTCTTCGCCCGCCAGCCCGGCGGCTGGGCCGCAGTGCAGGCCCGCGGTCGCAAGCTGGCGTTGGCGGGGCGCGAAGCCATCTGCGCCGCGCTCGGCGTCGAGCCGCCGTGCCCGCCCGAGATGATCGGCACGCTGGCCGCCATTCCGCTGCCCGACGCGCCGACCGATGAGCCACCGCCCGACTCGCCGCTGTACACCTCGCCGTTGCAGCAATACCTGCTCGACAAGCACCGCATCGAGGTGCCGATCGTGCCGTGGCCGGCCCACCCGCAACGCCTGGTGCGCTTCTCGGCCGCGCCCTATAACGTCCTGGCCGAATACGAGCGCCTCACCGCCGCGCTGAGAGAAGCGCTCTGATGCTGCGGGTTGAAGACGTCACCAAGAAGTACGGCGACTTCACCGCGGTCGCCAACCTGAACCTGGCGCTCGACGCAGGCCGCATCCTGGGCTTTCTGGGGCCCAACGGCGCGGGCAAGACGACCACGATGAAGATGGTCTGCGGCCTGATCGCGCCCACCGGCGGCTGCATCACCATCGATGGCCACGACATCACGCGCGCGCCGCTGGCGGCCAAGGCGGTGCTCGGCTACGTGCCCGATCGCCCTTACCTGCACGAGCGGCTGACCGCGCTGGAATACCTGTACTTCGTGGCCGGCCTGTACCGCCTGCCGCGCGATGAGACCCTGGTGCGGGCCAACGCGCTGCTCGACCTGTTCGGCCTGACCGAGAAGCGCACGCATTTGATCGAGAGCTTCAGCCACGGCATGAAGCAGCGGCTGGTGATGGCTTCGGTGCTGCTGCACCGGCCCAAGCTGCTGGTCGTCGACGAGCCCATGGTGGGGCTCGACCCCCGCGGCGCGCGGCTGCTCAAGGACGTCCTGCGCCGCGAGGCCCGCGAGAACGGGCTGGCGGTCATGCTGAGCACCCATACGCTGGAGGTGGCCGACGAGGTCTGCGACACCGTGGCGGTCATCCATCGTGGCCGCCTCGTCGCCCAGGGCAGCGGCACCGAGCTCCGTGAACGGGCCGGCGCCGCCAGCGCCCGGTTGGAGGAGGTCTTCTTGCAGCTCACCGAAGAGGAGGCCGCCCCGCCCCCCGCGGCATGAGCACCGCGGTGACACCGCGCGACCATCCGATCTATACTGATGGGCACGTCTGGAGCAGCGATGCCGGGAGTCAACCAGCTCGGCGA
>JAGQJJ010000861.1 GCA_020430675.1 Myxococcales bacterium | reverse complement strand
ACCGGCTGATGGACGGGTGGACCGGCGACTCGGGCAGCGCCGACGGCCGGGGGCTCATCCGCGATTTGCGGACGCTCTTTCCTTGCCCCTGAGGCCGCCGGGCGCGCGGCGGGCGATGCCATGCAACACCCGGCCGTCGCGCGTGATGGGGCGGTCGGCGAGCACGAACCCGCCCCCCAGCTCGATCTGGGACTGCAATGCCATCATGGCATCAACATCATCGGCGTCGAGGTAGAAGTCGGCCTTGGGCCGCTCGATGTGCACGGTGGGATCTCCCATCGCGCCGCGCAAGGCATCATCGGTGACATCGAAGGCATAGGTCAGCGTCTCGGGCACGCTATGGGCCGGGGTATAGGCCGTCTCAAGGTCGAGCGGGCCGAACTTGGCGTGCACGTGCACCGCCTTCGATCGCCACTGCGTCGCGCCGACGAAACGCACCACGCGAAAAGCCTTGAGCGCCAGGGCCTTGGTGATGGTGGCGAGGCCGTGCAGGTGGCGGCGGGGCAGCACGCGGTTGAGGCTGGCGAGGCTGTGGCCGAACCAGTGCTGGTCTTCGTACATCGGCACGGCGGCGTAGCTTGAGATGGGCACGAGGCCGGTGGCATCGGGCGGCAGCCCGAAGAGGGCGCGCTCGTCGGCGTCGAGCTGCTCGGCGGGCAGGGCAAAACCAAAGATGAAACCGGGCAGCGCCGCGCAGTCGAAGAGCACCCATTTGTCCATCGGGATGCCTTGCGGGCCGAAGCTGATGGCATCGAGGCGGCGCAGCAGGTCGAGGAAGGGCGCCGAGGCCATGCGGTACGGGTCGATCACCGCGTCGATCGGCACGCCGAAGGGCCGGCGATCGAGCCGCGGGCGGTTGTCGGCCGTGGCCACGATGAAGGTCTGGCACAGGGTGAAGAGGGCGTCGTTGGCGCTGCGGATCATCCCTGGAACCGCCGCGTGAAGCCCAGGCCCCATTCCAGCTCGCTCGGGTGCGCGTCGTCGCGGTATTGCAACGGCACGCGGGTGTCGGCGCCGCGGATCTCGGCCGGGCCGACGATCGCCACCTTGCGGCCGGCTTCGATCTCGACCTGCAGCGCCGCGAGCAGCGCGGGGGAGTCAGCGTCGACGTAGCGGTCGATGCCTTCGGGGCCGACCAGATCGCCGCGCAGCAGACGGCGGCGGGCGGCGTCGCTGGTGGCGACGCGGAAGGTGCAGGTGCCCGGGTAGTCATGGGCCGGCGTCCACGCGGTGAGCAGTTCGAGCGGGCCCAGGCCGGCGTAGAGGCCAAGCTGGGGCGAGCGCCACTGCGAGACGACCAGCATGTGGTGCAGGCGGAAGGCGTGGGTGCCGCTGGCAAGCGTCAGGCGCCAGAGGCCCTCGGGCGCGGCGCCGGCGGCGACCTGGTTGATGCTGCACAGGGTGTGCACCATGGCCGATTTGCGGCTCACGGTGGGGATGCAGGCGAACATCGAGAGCGGCACGAGGCCGGTGTAGTCCTCGGGCACGTTCAGGGCGCGGGTGAACCAGCGCTCCAGGTTGGTGGCGCGGCGGGCGAAGCCGAAGACCGCCCCAGGCATGACCGTGCAGTCATAAAATACCCAGTCGGGCATCGACATGCCGGTCGGGCCATAGGTCATCTCGTTGAGCTGCTTGAGCAGCCGCAGGAAGGGGCGGTCGCCCTGGCGCTGCGGGTCGATGATGTTGGCCTGGGGGATGGGGATGCGCAGCGGCGTGAGGTTGAGGCCGTGTTGCACGCGGCCCCGAGCGACCAGATAAGGCTCGCAGGTCTCGACGATGCGGCGGTAATGGCGCAGGACCATGCCGCATCGTAGCGCAAGCCCACCGGCGGGGCATCAGTCGTGGGCGGGGGGCACGCCGTAGGCCGCGGCGATGGCCGCTTCGAGGGCGGCGCGGGTGGCGGCCCGGTCGTCGGCCGTGCCCGCCTGCAGAGCGCGGGCGGCTTCGGCGGCGCGGGCGAGGTGGGGGTCACCGGGCGGCACCGGCGGCAAAGGCACGGCGCGCAGCTCGGCGACCTTGAGCTGGGGGAAGAGCGCGTCGTGCTCCTGGTGGCGGGCCTTGAGCAGCGCGGCGATGACCCGGCTGGCCACGCAGGCGAGCAGCGCGAAGGGGTCATAGGGCTGGCCGTCGCGCAGGCGGGCGATATAGACCGATTGGTCACAATGCAGCGGGCGGTCGAGGAAGACGGCGCAGAGCGTGGGGCCGAAGATCTTGCGCACGAGCAGGCGTGGGCCGCGGAAGAAGCGCGGGTCGCGGGGCTCTTTGAGCCAGGGGCCGTATTGCAGCCAGCGGTCGGCGCGCTCGGTGAGCACGAAGGCTTCGGGCAGGTCGCGGCCGCGCACCTCGGGCACCCAGTCGGGCCCGGCGGGCGCAGCGGCGTGGTGCACGCGGGCGGCGATCTGATCCGCGGTATGGGTCGTGTGGTGGTAGGGGTTGACGCCGCGGGTCACCTCGGCGACTTCGCCGAGCGTGCGCGGCCAGGTGGGGGCACGGCGCAGGATCTCGCGCGCCCAGACCGAGCGGGCGAGGGGCAACGGCGCTTGGGGGGCGTCGGCGTCGAA
>JAGQJJ010000860.1 GCA_020430675.1 Myxococcales bacterium | reverse complement strand
GTCGTCGACGCCCGCGCCGACCCCCGCGGCCGCCGCCCGCAGCGCGGCTACTCGGTGAACCTGACCCTCTGCCTGCGCGGCTTCACCGCCCTCGAGCGCGTCGGCGACGCCGACCGCGTGCACGCCGCCGCCGTGCCCCTTCACGGCCGTCTGGTGCACCCGCTCGGCGAAGCGCCCACCTGGCATGCCTATGGCACCCGCGGCGAAGCCATCCACTCGGTGCGCCGCCACGTGCTCTCGGCGCTGCTTATCGACGCCACCGAGGCCCATTACGGCGTGCGCTTCGGCTTCCGGCGCTCGGTGCGGCACCTCTCGGTCGACGACGCCCGCGTGACGCTCGAAGACGCGCGCGGCCAGATCACCGACGAGACCTACGACGCCATCATCGGCGCCGACGGCCTGCGCTCGCTGACCCGCTCGGTGCTCGCCGACCGCGGCCGCCTGCGCTACGAGCGCCGCACGTCCACCCTCGGCTTCCGCGAAATCCCCCTCGGCCGCGCCGAGGGCGACGCCGGCTGGATCGAGTCCGGCGCCCTGCACGTCTGGCCCCGCGGCGACTTCATGCTGCTCGGCTTCCCCAACATCGAAGGCAGCCTCACCGGCGCCCTCTACATGCCGCTCGACGGCCCGCACAGCCACAAGGCCCTGGTCGACGACGCCGCCATCCGCGCCCTCTTTGCCCAGCACTTCCCCGACGCCGCGCCCTACCTCTCGCCCGAACCCGGCCTGCGCGTCGGCGAAGCGGGCCGCATGACCACCATCTTCTGCCAGCCCTGGAGCGACGGCCGCCGCGTCGTGCTCATCGGCGACGCCGCCCACGCCATGCTGCCGCTCTACGGCCAGGGCGCCAACGCCGGCTTCGAAGACTGCCTGACCTTCGACGCCTGCCTCGACGCCGCCGCCGACGACTGGCCCACCGCCATCCGCGACTACGAGCGCCGCCGCAAAGGCGACACCGACGTGATGGCGCGACTGTCGGAAGAGCACGCCGCCGTGCTCAGCCGCGGCCTCGGCGACCCGGCCCACGAGCGCCACCAGCACCTCACGCGCCTGCTGGTCGAAGCCGCGCCCGACCGCTGCGCCATGCTCTACGACATGCTCGCCTTCTCGCTGCTCTCGTACGCCGAAGCCGAGCGCATCCACCGCCGCCAGGCCGCGCTGGTCGACCACCTGCTGCACGGCGAGCTGGCCCGCAGCCCGGTCGACACCGACGCCGCCCGCGCCCTGCTGCGCCGGCACGCCGAAGACCTGCCGCCGTTGCCGCCTGACATCCATCCCGAGAGGTCCACATGATCCCCGCGCCGCTCGACGCCGCCCTGCACGGCTTCATGGCCAGCCACATCCTCTTCACCGCGCACGCGCTGGGCGTCTTCGCCGCGCTCGACCGCGCCCCGGCCACCGCCGCCGCGCTGGCCGGCCCCGTCGGCGCCGATCCACAAGCGCTCGACCGCCTGCTCACCGCCTGCGCCAGCCTCGGCCTGCTCAAACGCGACGGCGATCACTTCGCCCTGCCAGCGGATTTGCACCCCTATCTCGGCGCCGGGCCGCTCAGCGTCGATGGCTGGTTGACCCACCTGCGCGACAACACCTCGCGCGCCTTCCGCGGCCTCACGCAGCGCGTACGCGAAGGTGCCAAAGCGCCCGCGGGATCCCCCTTCGATGCCATCTTCGCCGACCCCGAAGCCACCGCCGGCTTCGCCCAATCGATGTGGGACATCGGCTACCCCGCCGCCGTGCACCTCGTGGGCGAACTCGACCTGAGCGGCCACCTCGTCGACGTCGGCGGCGCCTCAGGCGCTTTTGCCATCGCCGCCGCCGAGAAGGCATCGAAGCTCACCGCCACCGTCTTCGACCTCGAACCGATGCGCGCCCCCGCCCTGGCGCAGATCGCCGCCCACGGCCTCACCGACCGCGTCGACTTCCAGACCGGCGACTTCTTCCACGACGCCTGGCCCGCCGCCGACATCTACGTCCTCGGCTATATCCTCTCCGACTGGAGCGACGACCAGGGCACGAAGTTGCTGCGCACCGCCGCCGACGCGCTGCCCAAGGGCGGCCGTCTGTTGATCCTTGAACGCCTGCTCGACGAAGACCGCGCCGGCCCCTGGCAGACCACCCGCATGGACATCGCCATGCTGCTCGAGACCCACGGCCGCCACCGCAGCGCCACCGAATACGCCGACTGGCTGCGAAGCGTCGGCCTCACCGACATCCACGTGCACCGCTCACCCCAAGGCAAACATCTCATCGGAGGCTGGAAGAGATGAACATCGTCGACTTCCATGTGCATGCCAGCGACTTCACCAAGCTGCGGCGTGACATCCAGGACTTCATCACCCACCGCCCGATGGAAGAAGGCATCGATCTGCCCACCATGCTCTGGCGCCCCGCCGAGGTGCGCGCCTACCTGCAAAAGAACGGCGTGCAGCACGCCGTCGTGCTCGCCGAATGCGGCCCGGGTACAAACTACACCAATGACAGCCGTGCCATCACCTGGTTTGCCGGCGACGATGGCTTCTTCATCCCCTTTGGCAACATCAACCCCGAATGCCATGACGTCGCGCAGGAGCTGGCGCTGA
>JAGQJJ010000859.1 GCA_020430675.1 Myxococcales bacterium | reverse complement strand
GCTCCATCGCCGCGCGCACCTGGGCGCGCAGGTCGGCATACGCCTCGCCGCGCGCTTCGCCCGAGTCGCCCTCGGGCGCCGCCAGCTCGCCCTGGAACTGGCCGACGATCTCGCCGACCGTATCGCCGAGCGCGGTGAACAGCGCGCCCAGGCTGCCCTGCGCCTGACCCTGGCCATCGCCTTCGATCAGCGCCGAGAAGACCGAGCCATCATCGGCCCGCCCCTCGCCCGAGAGCCGCGCGATCAGATCCGCGTGGGCCTCGCCGATCGCCTCGCCGTCGCCGGCCTCATCGAGCTGGGCGAAGTAGGCCTCGAAGGCCGACTCCAGGCGCATCTCGGCCTCGCTGTTGCCCCGGGCGTGCACCTCCATCGCCTGCTCTTCGGCCCAGGCGCTCAGCGTGGCCGCGTGGGCCAGCGCCGCTTCGAAGGCCGCGCGGCCGTCGTTGCTCTCTTCGGCCTCGCCCTCAAACGAGATGGCCAGGCTCAGCGTCGCCGCGCCGGTCGCCGAGGCGCGCTCGCCTTCATCGGCGTCGAACGCCTCGCCCTCGGCCTCGGCCGACTCGGCGTAGTACTCGGCCCACGCCTGCGCCTCGGCCTGCGCGGTCGCCGCCGCGTCGAGCGCCGCGGTCAGCCGGTCGAAGGCCTCGGCCCGCGCCTCGGCCGCCGCCTGCGCGGTCACCTCGGCCTCTTCGCTCAACGCGGCACGATGCGCCGTCTGCGCTTCCCAGGCCGCCTCGGCCAGCGCCTCGGTGCTGCCGGTCAGCGCCATCTGCTCGCTGAGATGGGCCACGATGGCCAGGCCGTCGACCTGCTCGGCGCCGTGCTCGGCGGCCAGCAGCGCAAAGACATCCGCCTCGGCGGTGCTCTCCTGGCTCAGCGGCATCACCGGGGCGCGCTCGCCGTCCTCCAGACCGCCGGGCACCAGCACGCGGCCGACCAGCTCGCCGTCGTTGCGGCCCTCGACAAAGAAGGGCCCCTCGATGGCGGGCAGCCCTTCGAGGGTGTAGCGGCCGTCCTCATCGACCGGCGCCTCTTCCGAGCGCGCGCCGTCGAGGGTGACGACCGACATGCTGGTGACGCTGACCCCGGCGGTGCCGTGCACGGTGCCGCCCGAGGACTGATTGCCCGAGTCTTCATCAACGCGCCCGGTGAGCGCTGCCGTGCCTTGGCCGACGGGCAGCATGCCCGAATCGCCGGGATCCTGCGGCATGTCGCCGGGCGGCACCATGTCATTGGGGGTCTCATCACAGGCCGCTGCCGCCAGGGCCGCGATCAAAACCGTCGCACGAGTCCAGTTTCGCATGGGAGGTCTCCTTCGTTGGGGGGTGTCGTCTCGCGGAAAGATGTGTTTGCAGCGAGCGTGCCATCGCCCCGCAGGCCATACGTCGTAAGGCTTCTGGCCTGTGTGTGGGGGATTTCCCACGCCAAAGCGTGGGCGATCCCCCGCGCGGTGGGTGTTCCCCTCAGGGCAATGAGCTATGATGGTTTTGGAGGCAGCATGCTCGATCCCAACGCCAACCGCCGACTGCTGATCGTCGACGACGATGCGCTCTCGCTGCGCCTCGTCAGCCGCATGCTGCGGGGCCTCGGCTTCGAGGTGATCAGCGCCAGCTCGGCGGCCGAAGCGTTGACGATCATGGCCGAGACACCCATCGGCCTGCTGCTCAGCGACCTGCGCATGGAAGGCATGGGCGGCGACGAGCTGCTCGGGGTCTGCCGCCGCCGCTACCCCGGCCTGCCGGTGCTGATCATGACCAGCCATGGCAGCGTCGAGACCGCGGTCTCGCTCATGCGCCAGGGCGCGACCGACTTCATCACCAAACCCATCGACCAGAGCGCGCTCAAGCAGAGCATCGAGCGCGTGCTGCACCGCGCCGAGCTGGAGGGCGAGGTCGTCCGCCTGCGCCGCGAGTTGAGCCAGGCCGAGGGCCGCGACCGACGCCTGGTCGGTGAGTCGCCCGCGTTTCGCCACATGCTCGACCGCCTGCCGCTCGCCGCCCGCAGCGAAGCCTCGGTGCTGGTGCTCGGCGAGACCGGCACCGGCAAGGAGCTGGTCTCGCGCACGCTGCACGACCTGTCAGCGCGCGCCGACCGGCCCTTTGTGGCCGTCAACTGCGGCGCGCTGCCCGGCGAGCTGCTCGACAGCGAGCTGTTCGGCCACGTCAAAGGCGCCTTCACCGACGCCCGCCGCGACAAGGTGGGCCTGGTCGAAGAGGCCGACGGCGGCACCCTCTTCCTCGATGAGATCGGCGACATGCCGCTCGCCTTGCAGGTCAAGCTGCTGCGCTTTCTGCAAGAGGGCGAGCTGCGCCGCGTGGGCAGCAATGCCACCCGCACCGTCGACGTGCGCGTCATCGCCGCCACCCACCGCGACCTGCGCACCGCCGTCGACGAGGGCGAGTTTCGCGAAGACCTCTACTACCGGCTCAACGTCATCCCCATCCACGTGCCCGCACTGCGCGAACGGCGCAGCGATATCAGCCTCATCGCCCAGCACCTGCTCGAACGCCACGCGGCGACCACCACCCGGCCGACGCTGCGCTTCTCGACGGCGGCGCTGGCGCGCCTGACCGCCCATGACT
>JAGQJJ010000858.1 GCA_020430675.1 Myxococcales bacterium | reverse complement strand
ACGAGTAAGATTCGTCGAATCGCGCGTCGGGTGGGGAAAGACTCTATATGGAGGTGTCCGCCGCACCACCTTCGAAAAATGCCGTTGCTGCTCGCAACAACGCTGCCCTCCGTCGCTTTCGCCTGCGGCGGCCTGTTCTGCAACTCGGCCCAGCCCGTCAACCAGGCGGCCGAACGCATCCTCTTCGCGTTCGACGAAGACGGGCAGCGCCTGCACATGCACATCCGCCTGACCTGGCAGGGCCCGCCGACCGACTTCGGCTGGCTCTTGCCCGTGCCGCCCGACGTCGAGACCGGCCTGTCGAGCGAGCTGCTCTTCCAGCAGCTTGAAGCCCAGTACGCCCCGCGCTTCAGCCTGATCACCGAGTACACCGAAGAGTGCGAAGAAGAGTGGGAGGCCTGGGACGCCGGCGCGTTTGCCGAACAGGACGCCTCCGCGCCCCCCGGGGAAGACCCGGCGCCGCCCCCGCGCGTCCAGATCATCAGCCGCGAAGCCGTGGGCCCCTACGACCGCGTCATCCTGCTCGCCGAGACGGTTCAAGACCTCTTCCGGTGGCTCGACGAGAACGACTTCCAGTACCCCGAAGGCTCGGAAGAGAAGCTCCAGCCCTACATCGAAGCCGGCGCCGCTTTTGTCGCGCTCAAGCTGTTGCCCACCGCCGGCAGCAACGACGTGGTGCCGCTGCGCCTGACCTTCGGCAGCCCGATCGCCAGCATCCCCATCGTGCCCACCGCGGTCGCCGCCAACAACGATATGGGCGTCATCGTGCACGTGCTCGGCGACGCGCGCGCCGTGCCCGCCAATTACCGGCACGTCCAGATCAACCAGGCCGCCATCGACTGGGTCAGCGGTGGCAGCAACTACGCCGATGTGGTCAGCCAGGCCGCCGACGAGGCCGAGGGCCAGGCCTTTGCCACCGACTACGCCGGCCCCCGCATCCCGATGTTCATCGAGCCCATCCCCGACGGCAACGTCGACGCCGTGCGCCGCGCCGAGACCTGGCCCGACCTGGTCAACGCCTTCGTCGACCTCGCCCGCCGCGACATCGACCTTCAGCGCATCTTCTTCACCGGCGTCATCCTGCCGCCCGACATCGACCCGCAGGACTTCCTGCGCTGCCCCGACTGCTACCCCGAGCCCGAGGTCGACGGCCCGGCGCTCGCCGACCGCATCGAGAGCGAGATCAACGAGCCGCGCCGCGCCATCATGACCCTGCTCGACCAAAACCCTTATATGACCCGCCTGTTTACGACGCTCAGCCCGGCCGAGATGACCGTCGACCCGGCCTTCGATTTCAACCGCGACCTGCCCGAAGTCGGCAACGACTACCGCGCCACCCGCTATGTGGGCTGCGGCGACGACGGCTTCTACGACTGGGACAACGCCATCGTCGAGACCCCCGACGGCCTGCGCTTCCGGCTGGTCAACGGCCAGAACCCCAACGCCATCCAGCGCCAGAACGGCGAGGTCGTGCGCGGCGAAGGCGTGCCCGCCGCCGCGATCATCGAGCGCCTGACCGCCGCCGGCCAGCCCGAGCCGATCGAAGACAACCGCGAAGACATCGGCGAAGACATCCAGGTCACCATGGCGGGCGACGGCAGCGCGGGCGGCTGCGCCTGCGATGTGGGCGGCAACGGCGCGCCCCTGCCGGTCTTTGCCGTCGGCCTCTTGCTGCTGATCACGCGGCGGCGCCGCCGCTGACCCTCACTCAATGCGCGTGCGGGTGATCGTGCCCGTGCCCATGGTCGTGCTCGTGGTCGGGCGCTTCCGACCCGCAATCGGCAAACGGGCAGCCCGGCTGCGGACACCCGTCGGCCGGCTCGACCTGCAACGTCGAGTGCCCCACCCCCGCCTCGCGAAGCTGCGCCTGCGCCCGGTGCAGCACCTCGACCGCGCGCACGCCCGTCGCCGGCACCAGATGCGCGGTCACCATCACCCGCCCGCCATGCCCCCAGACGTGCACATCATGCGCCGCGCCCACGCCCTCGACCGCCAGCAGCGTCTGCTCCACCCGATCGGCCGACAGCCCCGCCGGGGCAAAATCGAGCAGCACCCGCGACGCCGCCAGCACCACATGCACCGCACCCCAAAGCACCAGCGCCCCGATCAGCAGCGCCACGATCGGATCGGCCGCCTGCCAGCCGAAGCCCAGCACCAGCCCGGCCGAGACCATCGCGCCCAGCGAGCCGAGCGCATCGGCCAGCATATGCGCCAGCGCCCCGCGCACGTTCAGGTCGGACGACGCGCTGCGCCACAACGCCCAGGCGCTGCCCAGGTTGATCAAGAGCCCGATCAGGCCCACCCAAAGCACCGGCCAGCCCGGCACGTCAGGCGGACCGCCCAACAAGCGCCCGATCGCCTCGCGAAAGATGACCCCGCAGATGACCAGCAGCGCCGCGCCGTTGACAAACGCGCCCAGCGCCTCGGCCCGCGCCAGCCCGAACGTGCGCGTCGGCGTCGCCGGCCGCCGCGTCAGCCCGGCCACCGCAAACGCCAGCAGCAGCGCCGCCACATCGCCGAGCATATGGCCGGCGTCCGAAAGCAGCGCCAGCGAGCCCGTCCACAGGCCCACCGCCGCTTCGA
>JAGQJJ010000857.1 GCA_020430675.1 Myxococcales bacterium | reverse complement strand
ACCACCCGGTCCGCTGTATTTTCATCCCGCCCGGCGCGCCCGCGATGCCGCTCTTTGTCGGCCTGTGCGGTGACGCCGCGGGCGTCGAGGTGGTGGGCGTCGCGCCCTGTGGGCTGGCCGATGGCGGCCGCCTCGACGCGGTGCTCTCCGCGATCAGCGCTGCGCTCTCATAGAAAGCGGCGCAGCCACTTCGTCTTGGTCTCGCTGTAGGGCGGATACATCAGCGGCGGCGGCTCGAAGCCGTGCGGCTTGCGCAGCACGCCCTTGCGATGGCTGAAGACGTCGAAGCCCGCCTTGCCGTGATAGGCACCCATGCCGCTCTCGCCCACGCCGCCGAAGGGCAGGTCGGGCACGCCGAGGTGCAGCCAGACGTGGTTGATCGTCGCGCCGCCCGAGCTGGTGCGATCGACCACCGCCTCGGCCACGCTGCGGTCGCTGCTGAACGCATAAAGCGCCAGCGGCTTGTCGCGGCCGTTGATGAAACGGATGGCCGCGTCGGCGTCGTCGACCGCCAGCACCGGCAGGATGGGGCCGAAGATCTCTTCTTGCATGACCGGCGCGTCGGGCGCGACGTCGCGCAGGATGGTCGGGGCGATATAGCGGTTCGACTCGTCGGCGGCGCCGCCCACGACCGGAGTGCCGCTGCCCATCAGCGCCATCAAGCGACGGTGGTGGCGCGCGTTGATGATGCGGCCGTAGTCGGGGCTCTGCTGTGGATCGTCGCCGTAAAAGCCACGCACCGCGCTGGCCAGCGCGTCGAGCAGCGCGTCGTGCACCGCGCGGTGGGCCAGGATGTAATCGGGGGCAACGCAGGTCTGGCCGGCGTTGAAGAACTTGCCCCAGACGATGCGCCGCGCGGTGTTGCTCAGGTCGACCTTCTCGTCGACGTAGCACGGGCTCTTGCCGCCCAGCTCCAGCGTCACCGGCGTCAGGTGCTTCGCCGCCGCGGCCATCACGATGCGCCCGACGGTGCCGTTGCCGGTATAGAAGATATGGTCGAAACGCTCGGCGAGCAGCGCGGTGGTCTCGGGCACGCCGCCCTCGATGACGCGCACCGCCGAGGGGTCGAGATAGCGCTCGACGAGGCGCGCCAGCACCGCCGAGGTGGCCGGCGCGACCTCCGAGGGCTTGACGATCGCGCAGTTGCCCGCCGCGATCGCCGCCACCAGCGGGGCGACGGCGAGCTGGAACGGGTAGTTCCACGGCGCGATGATCAGCACCACGCCCAGCGGCTCGCGCCGAACCTCGCTGCGCCCCGGTTGCAGGACCAGCGGGGTCGAGACCCGCTCGGGTCGCGTCCAACGCCCGAGCTGCGCCGAGGCCTCATTCAGCTCCTTGTGCAGCAGCGCCAGCTCCGACATCCAGCCCTCGGTGCGCGGCTTGCCCAGGTCTTCGGTCAGCGCGCCGAGGATGGCGTCCTCATCAGCGGTGATCATCTGCTTCAGCGCGTCGAGCTGCCCACGCCGCCACGCCAGCGACCGGGTGCGACCGCTGTTGAAGGTGGTCCGAAGTCCAGCAACCGTCGTGGGAATCTGCTCGATCAACATCATCGGCCTCCGCGTCTGGCAGCCCCGGGTGCTGCTTCGAGGCCGCAACCTTGGGCGCAAACCCGGCCGTTGGCAAGCGATCAGACCGCGTTGGGGTTGAGCCGCAGCTTGTCGCGCAGGGTGCGCTTGAGGTCCATGAGGCGCACGGGGTGAATGGGGTCGCGCGAGCGGGCGGCGAAGAGCAGGAAATTGCCGCGGCTGGCGCGAAGCTGCACCGACATCCACCAGCAATCGTCGGCGCGCAGGGCCAGCCACGCGCTCTTGCCGAGGAACTGTACGCGGTCGACCTGCTCGAACAAGAGCCCAAGCCGGGCCCCGACCGCCTGGGCGATCGTGTCGTCCACCTGGCCGTGCGCGGCGACGATCAAACCACCGCGGTCGACGAGGAAGGCCACCTCGGCCGGATCGGGCGCGACCGTCCAGCGCAGCAGGGTGTCCCAGTCTTCGGTGACCAATGAGTCAGGCTGCATCAACCCCGGATGAATCGGGTTGTCGCCCGCGAGCACGATCTTGAACACCGGCTCGCCATCGAGCCGCAGCATGGTCAACCATCGCCCGCGATAGCGCACCACCAGGCCCAGCTCGTTGCTGCCACGGGCGATCTGGCTCGCGTGCGCCATGGCGAGGCCGAGCCGCGCGGCCAGTTCTTCGCAGACATCGGCGCCAAACTCGCCGCGTTGCGCGATGACCAGCCCGGCGTGGTCCACCGCAAACGCGGTCGTTGCGTCGAGGGTGGCGCGACACCAGTCGAGGTAGCGGTCCCAGCCGGCGCTGGCGAAGCTCGACCGATCACCGCTGCGCTGCGAGATGCCGACAAATGAGGTCAGCGCCGCGCGCAGGACCTGGCCCGGCGCGTCTCCGAGGTACTGGCGACCGCTCATCGGCTCTCTCCGTAGCCCATCTGGCGCAGCCGGGCGAGGTTGGCCAGGATCGTCGGGACGTCCGGTCGCACGCTGTTGGCCGCGGTGAGCGCGATCCAGGCGACCTCGTATTCGCGGGTGAGCATGGCGTCGAGGCCCCGATCGAGCAGCGCTTCA
>JAGQJJ010000085.1 GCA_020430675.1 Myxococcales bacterium | reverse complement strand
GTTGCGGCGGGCCAGGGCCGGCCGGCGTGGGCCGAACGCCACGCAGCTCGCGTCAGAGGCGGCGCTGATGGTCACGGCGCTGACCCGCCCGATGCCCAGCGGGGAAGAGAAGTCGGAGTGGCTGGTGCAGCGCGCCGATCTGTGGCGCTCGGTGGCGCGCGAGCTGCCAGTCGGTGACGAGCGACGCGCGGCGCTGCATCGCGCGCTGGCCGACTACACCGAAGCGATGACCTATGGGGATCGCACCGAGAACTTCACCTGGTACAAGGCCGCGGTGGGCATCGCGGAAGACATCTACGGCAAGCTGGCACCGCAGGTGATCGCGTTTGCCTGCTCGCCGTCTTCGCTGGGCGAGTATACCCACCGGCGCAATCACTGCGCCGAGATGGAGGTGCACGCGGCGCAGGAGATGGCGGGGTCCGATCCGGCGGGCGCGGCGAAGCTGGTGTGCAAGGCGGCCGATCATTACGCGGTCGAGGTGCCGGGCGAGGGGCCGAACATGCTGGCCCGCCGCGAACGTCGCAAGGCGAGCTATGGGCTGATGTGCCGGCGCATGACCGAAGAGGCGGCGGCGGCGGTCAAGGACGAAGCGGCAACCCCATGAGCGCGCGCTGACGCAGCGTGCGAATGCGCTCGGCCAGCGTGGCGCTGCTGATGTCGAGCCCCCGGACCAGCAGGCGCAGCTCGCCGTCGTTGGTCTTCACGATCACCGCTGAGCCGGACGCATCGCAGGCGATCGCCTCGATGGCCGACCATGGCACCAGTCGCCCTTCATCGCCGCCTTCGCGGTGCAGAACCCCGTCGACGCGCAGGCCGATGCAGGTGTCGTCGGCGAGCACGCGCAGGGCGTTGCGCACGAAGACCAGCAGGCCGACGGTGACGCAGAGCAGGCCGCCGACCAGCAGCGCCAGCGGGCCGGGCGCGTCGCCGTGGCGCAGGCGCAAATAACCGGCGGCGGTGCAGAGCAGGCCGGCGATCATCAGCCCGGCACCGAGCAGCCAGCGCGGCAACAAGCGGCGCCACGGGTCGGGGCGATACCATTCGATGTCGAGGGCATGCTCGGCGGCCAGATCAGGCGGTTGGGGCGCGGCGGCCTGGCTCATTCACAACACGCGAGCCAGATGATGCGCAGCGGCACCCGAAGCTTGGCGATCAGGGTCACCTCGTGCGCGTCGGTCAAGGCGCGGCCTTGCACTTCGAGGCCGAGCAGGCTCCAGCCCAGCGCGGCCATGGCGCCGGGCTCGGCGTCGAGGTCGAGCATCGCGCCCGCCTGAAACCAGAAGCCGGAGTAGAGGT
Organism: Myxococcales bacterium; assembly: GCA_020430675.1. The sequence continues at coordinate 8,741 of JAGQJJ010000085.1, read as the reverse complement.
GCATCGCTTCGGCCTGCAGTCCGAAGGCGACCGGCGCTTCGGCCAGCACTTCGATCGTGGTGCCGGCCGACAGGTACCAAGGCTCGGTGATGTGGAGCACGCCGGCGCGCAGACGTCCGAAACCAAGCGTGATCCATTGGTCATTTTGATGAAAGCCGAGCCCACCATCGAGGTTGGCGTCCCAGGTGGTGCGCACCGGGGCGCTTGGGGCTTCGGTCGGTTCGGCGGCGGCCGGCGAGGCGCACAGGGCGCTGGCCAGGGTGAAGGCCAGCGTCAAAGCGAGGGGCCTGCCGGGGCGCTCCGTCAGGGGCTCTCTCCGTGGTTGCACGCCGAGAGGCCGGTCTCGCTGACCTTGCAGACGTAGACCTTGCGCAGCGCGCCGAGGAGGAAGAGGTCGTTGCGCGCCACGATGACCTTGTCGCCGACGGTGGCGACGCCGCCATAGCTGCAACCCGAGAGCAGCGCGGCGGCTGCGAAGACGCCGAGGAGAATCCGCTTCATCTGAACCTGCCTTTCCCATGATGAGGGCGCGTCGACTTCAACAAACCGGCAGCAGGGTGTCAAGGCCCCAGGGAATCCTGTTCGGGACCGTCTTCGGCCGGGGCGGCGGCGCGGGCGACGGCTTCGAGGTCGGCGCGGCGCGGCGCGAGGAAGGCGAAGAGGAGCAGCGCGCCGGCGGCGAAGGGGTAGAAGGCGCTGGGTCGGCGCAGCAGGAAGGCGAGCACCAGGCCGAGCACGGTGACCGCCTCGCAGGCGGCCCAGCTGACGATCCAGGCGGTGAAGGCGCGGGCGAAGTGGCGTGGAGGCACATGGGTCGGTGGCGGCTCGCGCAGGCTCGTCGGCGGTCGGCGGGGCGGCATCAGCACCCGGCGCATGACGGGCGCAGCGAGGCCGGCGACCAAGGCGGCGAAGGCGAGGGGCAGCATGAGGTCCGGGCCATCGACCGGCGTTTCGCCCTGCTCGCGAATCGCAAAGTGCACGACGACGGCGTAGACGAGCACCGAGAACACCATCGCCGCGTGCACGAGGCGCAGCGGCAGCAGCGCGGCGTCGATGGGCGTGGGCTGGCCGGGGGTTCCGTCGAGGGGCATCGCTGACGACGATAACGCAGTCGGGGCGATGATTCGAGGTCGCCGCCGCCGATGTCGGGCATCGACGGGCCGGGCAGAATGGGGTAAGGAAAAGAGGCCGTTCCCGGTGCGGGATCCGGCGATCGGGCCCTCCGCACAAGGCGGCCGGGCGCCCCGGGCCGAGGCGGGTTCGGATGACCTTCGACGCAGCGCTCTATCGACTGGTGCACTGCGGCACGCCGGGCGACGTGTCGTTCTATCGCGCCCGATGTCGCGGGGTCCGGCAGGTGTTGGAGCTCGGCTGCGGCGATGGGCGGGTGGCGGCGCCGCTGGCGGCCGACGGGGCGCAGGTCGTCGGCGTGGAGCTGCACGCGGGCATGCTGGCTGCGGCGGAGGCGCGACGCGCGGCGTTGTCGGCCGAGGTGGCGGCGCGGTGGACGCTGGTCGAGGCCGATATGGCCGACTTCGTCCGCCCCGAGCGCTTCGACCGCGTCATCGTGCCGTATACCGGGCTCTATTGCCTCGACCCCCACGCCAGGCTGCGCTGTCTGCGCGCGGTGCGAGACCACCTGGCGCCGGGGGGGCAGCTGGTCTTTGACGTCTACCCCGCCGAGACGCTGTTCGCTCAAGGGCCCTTTGTCGACGACGACCGCGAGTGGATTGGCACCGTGTATGACGGCGATGTGCGCGTCGATGTGTATGAGCGCGACGCGCACGATCCGGCGGCGCGCGCGATCGCGGTGACCTACGAGCATCTCATCCGTCGCGGCGCGGCCGAGCCCGAAGAGGCCGTCTATTCGCTGGTGCATCACTATCTTCTCGTCGATGAACTGCCCGCGGTGCTGGCGGCCGCCGGGTTGCAGCTGGTGCATCTTTGGGGTGACTTCGATGGCCGGCCGGTTGATGACGAGGCGGAGCGTCTGATCGTAGTCGCCGAGGCTTCCGACTGATGGGGCGCAATTTCGGGGCCCGCTCGCGGCCGGTTCCCGGTAATGTTGCCGCCCATGGTGATCTGCACTGGTCCTGGCGAATGCTGAGCCGGCAAGGCTCGCGGAGGCGCCGTTGAGCCCGGCGTGGCGGGCGGCCGCGGTGACCGCCGGCACTGCGATCGGGACGGCGATCGCGGCGTTTTTTGTCGCCGGCGCGCCCGATCTGCGCGTGCGCCTGCTGCTGGCGGTGCCCATCGCGCTGGGCGCGGTGATCGCCTTCCGCCTGACCGGGCGCTCGACCGAAGCCGCGCCCGGCGTGCCCGATGTGCCGACCCTGCAACTCGCGCTGGCCGACGCCGAGCTGGAGCGCGACGCCGCGCGCGAGGAGGCCCGTTCGGCGCAGCTCGAGCTGAAGCGCCGCCGCCAGATGGCCGCAGAGCGGCTCGACAAGACGACGCGCGAATTGCGCGAGTTTGCCTTCGCCGCCACCCACGACCTGCAAGAGCCGCTGCGCAAGATTCGCATGTTTGGTGATCTGCTCGCCGAAGATGAGCGCGAGCGGCTCTCGGAGGAGGGGCGCGATCACCTGGCGCGCATGCAGAAGGCGGCCAATCACCTCGAAGCGCTGCTCAACGATGTGCTCGACCTGCATCGGCCTGATCACCAGCCGAAGGCGGCGCGCATCGACCTCGGCGCGCTGGTGGCCGAGGTCATCGACGAGCATCGCCTGCAGATCGACCGAACCCAGGCGACGGTGCGGGTGGCGCCACTGGCGACGATCGAAGCCGACCGCGGGCAGATCGAGCGGTTGTTGTTTCACCTGATCGGCAATGCCCTGAAGTTTCACCGCGCCGATGCCCGGCCAGAGGTGGATGTGGGCGGGCAGTATCTGGAGCGGCCGGCCGATGGCATGCCCTGCTTTGCGCTGACGGTCAGCGACAACGGCATCGGCTTCGAGCAGCGCTACGTCAACCGCATCTTCCAGCTGTTTCAGCGCCTGCACACGACCGAGGAGTTTGGCGGACGCGGCATCGGGCTGACGCTGTGCCGGCGCATCGCCGAGGCCCATGATGGCGCCATCACCGCGCAGAGCGAGCCCGGGCAGGGCAGCACCTTCATCGTGACGCTGCCGCTGCAGCGCCGGGCGCAGACGGTGCCGCCGCGGCCGATGCGCGATCTGGACAACCTGCTGCCCCCCGAACCAAGGCGACCCGATTCATGAGCGAGACGCCCCCCGATTGTCGCCCCGAAGCCGGTGGCTGGACGCCGATCATCGACCGCAACCGCTGCGAGGCCAAAGGCGATTGCCTTGAGGTCTGCCCGTACGCGGTGTTCGAGATTCGCCTGCTGGCGCCGGAAGAGCGCGTCGAGCTGAGCCGGCTGGGGCGCCTCAAGGCGTATTTTCATGGCAACCGGCAGGCGTTTGCGGTGCGCGCTGAAGATTGCCATGCTTGCGGGCTGTGCGTGGCGGCTTGTCCTGAGAAGGCGATCAAGCTGCGCGCGGTGAAGCGCGGCTGACGAGAAAGCGTGTCAGAGCAGGCCGGTCAGCGGGCCGGTGCACAGCTCGGGGTAGCCGAAGGTGGGCACTTCGACGCCGAGCAGGTGCAGCACCGCCACCAGCAGGTCGTTATGCGAGGCGCCGTCGTAGCGCAGGTACCGACCCGTGCGCAGGCGGCCATTGGCGCCGCCGGCGAGCACAAACGGGATCTCGCCCAGGTTGTGGCTGTTGCCGCGGCTGATCTCGCTGAACCAGAGCACGACGCTGTGGTCGAGCAGCGTGCCGTCGCCCTCGGGCACCGCGTCGAGGCGCGCGCAGAGCTCGGCGAACTGGCTGCTGTACCAGAGCAGCACGCGCTCCCATTGCACCTGCATCGAGCTGATCGCGTCGCCGGCGTGGCTGAGCGAGTGGCCCTGGTAATTGTCGATGCCGAGGAAGAGCGGGCGCAGCGCGTTGACCGCCGTCGAGCATTGGATGCTGGCGAAGCGCGTGACATCGCAGGCGAGCGCGGCGACGGTCAGGTCGATCTGGGCCCGCGCCACGTCGGCAAAATGCTGCTCGTCAAACACGTCGAGCTGTCGCGGTTCGGGCGGGCGGCAGCCGTCAGGCCGAGTGGCGATGGCGCCCAGGCGGCGCTCCAGGTCGCGCAGGGCGTCGGCGTGCTGCTCCAGCTTGACCATGTCTTCGCGGGTGACCCGGGCCTGCAGGTCGGCGAAGTCGGCGGCGACCGAGTCGAGCACCGATTGCCGCCGCAGCAGCCGATAGCGCGCGTCGGCCGGATCGACCGCCATCGCGCCGCCAAACGCGCGGTCATAGACCCGCACCGGGTCGTTCTCGGGCGGTACCGGCTGCTCGCGGCCGCGATAGATGATGCGCCCGCGGGGCACGGCCTCCATCGAGCGGATGCCGATCTCCAGCGTGGTCAGCGCGGTGTTCGGCTGCAACGTGGCGGCGGCGAACTGGTCGATCGATGGACCACCGGCCCAGCCGGCGCGCCGGCCGTCGCCGCCGATGAAGTCGCCTTCGGTGATGATCTCACCGGTCAGCGCTGAGGCCATGCCGCGCTGATGCGGGCCGCCGGGGCCCAGGTCGGCGAGGTGCAGGCCCTTCTTGGCGATGCGTACCTTGCCCGACAGGATGACGTAGAAGGTGTCGCCCCGGGAGTCCTCGGCGAAGATGACCTCGTTGGCGCCAAACCGCACGGGCTCGGCGATGTTCATCACCTTCACCAGCCCGCGGTAGCTGAGGTACTTGAAGAGGGGCAGGACGCGCAGGGTCTCGATCTTGTGGCGCACCTCCGAGACCCGGTCGCGCTGCTCCTCTTCCTTGGCGGCGACGACCCGCACCACGACGGCGGTGATGTTGTCCTTGCCGCCGCTCTCGTTGGCGAGGCGGATGAACTGGTCGGGGATGTCCTTGACGCGCTCGGCGGTGAGGTAGCTGCGCGTGGTGTCGTCGTCGATGTAGCAGGACAGCCCGTCGCTGCAGAGCAGGAAGTTGTCGCCGGGCAGCACATCGAAGTCGAAGGTGTCGACCTCGACCGACTCGTACACGCCGACCGCGCGGGTGACGGCGTTTTTGTATGGGCTGTCAAACGCATCGCCCGGCTTGAGCCGGCCGCGTTTGATCAGCTCGTTGATCAGCGAGTGGTCTTCGGTGAGCTGGTGCACCTGGTTCGAGCGCGTCAGGTAGACCCGGCTGTCGCCCACATGGCCGATGAAGCCGCGGCGGCCGGCGACCAGCATCATGCTGAGCGTCGTGCCCATGCCGCGTTTGTCGGGGTTTTCCTGGGCGATATGAAAGATGCGGGCGCAGGCCTGCTCGATCGAAGACTCGATGAGGCGCAGAACCTCCTGCCGGCCGGCGGGGGTCTCTTCGTTGCTGTAACGCTCGACGATGTCGCGGTTTTCGGCGATGACCCGCCGCACTTCGCGCACCGCCACCGACGAGGCGACCTCGCCCGCGGCGTGACCCCCCATGCCGTCGGCGACGATGAAGAGGTTCAGCTTCTTGTCGACGAGGAAGTTGTCCTCGTTGTGGTCCCGGGTTCGGCCGACGTCCGTCGCCGCCCAGAAGCGAACTTCCATGTCGGACTGCATCCCCGATCGCGTCCATGTCGGGCCCGCAGGGCGGGCGGGGTCTGGCGCCTTTCGGTGTATCACCGCGCCACGAGTGCGTCCAGTAGCATTGCGGCTGTGGTGGTTGACGCCCCGGATCGGCCGCGGTACAGCACGATCGATGCAAAACGCCGGCCCCCGCCTCCTCATCGTCGGAGGCGGACCCTTTCAACTCGACATCATCGACCGCGCACGCGCGCTCGGCTGCGTGACCCTTGTCGTCGACGGCCGCGCCGACGCGCCGGGCTTGCCCCGCGCCGATGTGGCCGGCGTGGTCGACATCATCGACGGGCCCGCGGTCGTGGACTTTGCCCGCCAACACGGCGCCCAGGCGGTGGTCAGCGCGGCGTCCGACGCGGCGTTGACCGGGGTGGCGGCGGTCGTCGAAGCGTTGGGCCTGCCGGGCGTGGGGCCCGAGACGGTCGCGCGCTGCCATGACAAGCTGGTCGCCGCCGAGGCCGTGCGCGCCGCGGGTCTGGCGGCGCCGCATACCGTCGCGGCGGCCACCGGCGATCCAGCGCAGGTCGGCGGGTTTCCGCTGGTGGTCAAGCCGTCGTCGGCGGCGGGCGGGCGCGGGGTGAGCCTCGTGACGCAGGCTGCGCAGATGACCGCGGCGGTGGATCGGGCGGCGCAATACGGGCCCAAGGTGCTGTTGCAGACGTTTGTCAGCGGCGAATCGGTGGGGGTCGAGGCGTTCTTTCGCGGTGGCGCGCTGGTCGAGGCGTTTGTGCTCTCGGACCAGTACGCGCGGCCATTTGTCTCGCCGATCGGCCACGCCCTGCCCTCCCCGCTCGCCGCGCCGACGCGCGCGGCCGTCGTACGCGCGGTGGGCGAGTTTGCGGGGGCGTTGGGGCTGACCGACGGCGGGGCCAACTTCGATCTGCGCGTCGTCGACGGCCAGCCGGTGCTCATCGAGTTGAACCCAAGGCTCGGTGGCGGGGCGATCACGCAGTTGATCCGGCTGGCTTTTGGCGCCGACGCCAGCGGCGCGGCGATCGCCTGCGCGCTGGGGCGCTCGCCGGGTCCGCATCTGCTGCGCCGACACATGCAGCCGGCGGCTTCGCGCCTGCTGGTGGCGCAGGGGCGTGGACCGCTGCGCGTTGATGAGGACCAGATCGAACGCCTGCGCCGCGTGCCGGGCGTGGCGGTGCTGACCCTTGATGTGCGACAGGGCGAGCCCGCGCCACTGGCGGTGGACGAATGGTCGGTGCTCGGGAGCTGCCTCGTGACGGGCGAGACAGCGGCGGCGGCGATCGCGCGGGCCAAAGCGGTGGCCGCCGCGATCAGCTCGGCGGTACAGGTGATGGCATGAGCGCAGAGCATGAGTCGGGGCGTCGGACGGGCGCATTCTACGACGCCGATACGCGGCGCAAGGCTGGCGGCCTGTCGGATGATGACCTGGTGCTGCTCGGCACGGTGACCGAGGACGCCGCTGCCGTCCGGCAACGCGATCGGTTGGAGAAGGCACACCTCGATCGCGTGCTGACGCTGAGCCCGAAGACCCGGGTGCTCGATCTGGGCGGCGGCGCCGGTCGCATCGCGCTCTGGCTGGCGCCGCGGGTGGCCGAGGTGGTGCTGGTCGACGCCAGCGCCGAGCTGCTGCGCGTGGCCCGCGAGGCGGCGGCGGCGCGGGGGCTGCGCAACGTGACCACCGTGCACGCTTCGGTGCTCGACGCGCCGCCGGCCGGCCGGTTCGATGTGGTGATCGCATTCGGCGTGGCCGCCTATCTGACCGATGACGAAGTCGATGCTTTTGTCGACCGCGTCGCGGAGGCCGTGGCGGCGGGCGGAACGGTGGTGCTCAAGGAGCCGGTCAGCACCGACGATCAAGAGCGCTCGGACCGCCGCCATGATGATGACGGCGCGCTGATCTACGACCTGCGGTTCCGGCCGCGTGCGTTCTATGCCGAGCGCTTTGCGCGCCGCTTCACGCCGACCTATCAGCGGGCGACGCTGGCTCATTTTTTTCCGTGGTTCGTGGGCGGCACGCAGGCGGTGGCCGCCGGCGCGCGCCGCCCCTGGGCCGGCGCTGCGCTCGATCGGCTGGGACCGCTGCTGGTGAAGCTCGATCCGCTGCTGCTGAGCGCCGAAGAGGTGTTCCGCGCCGATCCGACGATGGCGCGGCTGCTGGCGCCGGTCGAGACGGCGCAGGAGCTGTACCTCTTTCGCGCGCCGCCCGCGGCGACGGATGAGACGCCAGCGTTGTCGGTGGTGATGATCGCGTTCAATGAAGAGGAGTGCCTCGTCCCGGTGGTCGAAGAGCTGCAGCGCGCGCTCGACGCCGCCGGCGTGGGCCATGAGCTGGTGCTGGTCGACGACGGCAGCACCGACGCGACGCCCGGGCAGATGGACGCGCTCGCCGCCCGCGATGGCCGCATTCGCGCGGTGCACCAGCCGAACGGCGGCATCGGCGCCGCGCTGCGCACCGGCTTCAACGCGGCGCGCGGCGACTTTGTGACGTGGGTGCCGGCCGACGGGCAGATCGGCCCTGAGGTGGTGCTGGAGCTGTTCGGCCGCCGGGGCGAGGCCGACATGCTGACCACCATCTACCGCACGCGCGCCGACGCCTGGTACCGCACGGTCATCTCGCGATCGCTCAACGCGATGATCAAGCTGAAGACCGGCGAGGTGGCCAAGAGCGGCGGCAATTATCTCTTTGCGCGGCGGGCCTGGCTCGATTACGGGCCGCAGGGCGACGACTCGATGATGATCAGCACCGCCTTCCGCCAGAACCTGCGCAACGCGGGGCGGCCGCCAGTCGAGGTCGAGATCGATTGCCGTCCCCGGCAGGCCGGGCGCTCGAAGGTGCTCAATGCCCGCACGATCGGCCGCACCGCGGCGCAATTGCTGCGCATGGGGCGCTGATCACCGCAGCGCGGCGCGGATCTCGGCAAGCCAGGGGTCGCCGGGGGCAAACCTCTCGGCTTGATTCAGATGCCACGCGATCAGCGCGGACGGCGCATGCAGCCGCAGCAGATGCTCGGCGTGGCCGGCGTGCACGAAGCCGGCGCTGCGGCGGGCGTCGAAGTCGGGCGGGTCGGCCAGCGGCAAGAAGGCAGCGTCAAGCGCCGCAGGCGTCGGCCACGGCGCGTCGATGGCGAGGGTGAGGCCCACGGGGCGCAGGCGG
>JAGQJJ010000856.1 GCA_020430675.1 Myxococcales bacterium | reverse complement strand
GGGGCTCCAACGCCGACAGAAAGGCGCGGTGGTCGGTCGAGAGCATGCCGCTGAGGTCGATGGGCAACGCCGGGGCGTGCATCGAGGGGCGGACCACCTCGGCATACGCTTCGGCCTCAAACGCCGTGGCCAGCCGCATCGCCGCGGTGCTGGCCGTGAGCAGCGAGATGCTCTGGTGCAACCACCGCCGGGCGGCCGGCCAGTCGGCCGCTTCGATGGCTTCGCTGGCCAGGTGCGCGTGCACGACCAGCCCCTGGGTCAGCGCAAAAAACGCCTGATGACCCATTCGCCAGACTTCGAGCGGATCCACCGCCGGGCTCATGGCTCCTGCCCCAGACACAGCGTGTCGAACAGATCGGCCAGGCCGCGCCGCACGGTGGCGGCCGCCTCTTCGTCCGCGGCGGTCTCGAACAGCGGCGCCAGCCCGGCGGCGAGGTGGGCCAGCGCGCTCAGCGGGTTGGCGGTCGTGCGCCGCACGCCGAAGTAGGTGTCGTAGACCGATGCATCAAAGGAGGCGGGGGGCGCGTCGGGCGCCGTCGCCTCGGTCAGCATCGGCGGCGGGCCGCCCTCGCGCAGCCAGCGCGACACGGCCACCAGCTCTTCCCGGATCGCCGGCGCCAGCAGCTCGGCCAGCGTGCGCCGCGTGCACGGCAGGGCGAGCGTCGACGCCAGCGCCTTCAAGCGCACTCGGTCCGCGTCGACCACCGCTGGCGCGATGGGGCGAACGGTGCCCGCGCCGCCGTCGACCTCGACCCAGTCGCCATCGCGCAGCGCGACCGTGGCCCGGCCCGTGCCCACCACCGCCGGCAGACCATACTCCCGGGCCACCACCGCCGAGTGGCACAACGCGCCGCCGGTGTCGGTCACCAGGGCCGCGGCCAGCGAGAACAGCGGCGTCCAGGCGGGCGAGGTGGTCGAGGCGACCACAACATCGCCCAGGCGAACCCGACCGATCTCGGCGAGCGAGCGAATCACCCGGACCGGCCCCCGCGCGACGCCGGCCGAGGCGGGACGCCCCCGCAGGCTCTCGCCCTCGTGGTCGTTCTCCTCCGGCGCGCCCATGAAAGCGTCGAGCGCCCGCGCGATCACCGCCGAGGGCGCGGGCGCCGAGACCTCGGCCCCGTCTTCGCCCACCGCCGACGAGCGCACCGCCACCGGCCCCGGCGCATCGCCCATCAACCGGGCATACGCCGCCGCGAGCCACGCGGGCCCTTCGGGGTCGTCGGCGGTGATCGCGTGCCAGTCGGCGAGGGTCATCGCGCCGAGGCAGAAGAACGGGGGCACCGCGCCCGCCTTGGCCAACGTCACGAGCGACGCCGCCTTGCCGCCGACCTCCAGCGGGTCGCACAGCGCATCGGGCCAATGAAGCATGGCGCGCATCGTGAGTGCGCGCGCGGTCGGTCAAGGCGGATGCGCATCGTCGCTGAATGGCGCCGATCGGCTCGCTTGAGACCCATGGCAGGCTCATGTATGTCGTGCTGCATGACACACCGAACACGTCGCGTCGCGGTGATCGGCGCGGGCCTCTCGGGGCTCGTGGCCATCAAGGAATTGCTCGACGAAGGCCATCAGGTCGACGCCTTCGAGGCCGCCGGGCGCGAGGGGGGCGTCTTCGCATCGACGACCGGCGTGTCCTACGATCAGATGCGCCTGACCGTCTCGCAGCATTTCATGGCGTTCTCGTCGATGACGCCCCCCCCCGACGAGCCGCGCGCCTTCTGGACGCGCGAACGCTATCTGATCTACCTGCGGGCCTTCTGCGAACGGTTCGACCTGCTGCGCCATATTCGCTTCGAGACGCGCGTCACCGCGATCCAGCGCCTGCCCGATGGCACGATGCGGGTGTGCTGGTCGACGGGCGGGCCCGGCGAGGCCGAGACGCAGGGCGCGCGGATCTACGACGCCGTGGCCATCTGCCAGGGCGCTTTCCGCGCTTCAGCGCCCCGCCTGCCGTGCATCCCCGGCCTCGCGGATTTTCCCGGTCGAGTCACCCACTCCGCGGCGTACGTCGGGCCGAAGCCGTTTGCGGGGCAACGGGTGCTGGTCATCGGCATGGGTGAGACCGCCGCCGACGTGACCAGCCAGATCGCCGCGCAGGCCGCGCATTGCTGGCTCACCTTCCGCACCTACCCCGAGCTCGTCGCCCGTTTTCCGTACGGGCATGCCCATACCACCGACGCCTGGTCGGCCCGCATCAACCACTGGCTGCCGCACGCCCGCCTGACCGAGTTCCGGGCCGCGACCGACCTGGACGCGGCCTACGGTCCGCTGCCCGACCGCCATCGCCTCGTCGAAGATTGGGCCGTACGCTCGGGCGGGGCCCGGTTTCTCCAGAAGAATGACGACTTCGTGCCCCAGGTTCTCAGCGGTGAGATCGACGTCGCCCCCGGCGGCGTCGAGCGCATCGAAGGCGGCGTGGTTCATCTCGCCGACGGCCGAAAGGTCGAACCCGACGACATCGTGTTGTGCACCGGCTATCGCGAAAGCAGCATCCCCGCCGAGTGGCTCGACGGCGTGCAGGTCGACGGCTTCATCCTCACCGTAGCGGGCGATCTCCTTCAGCACCGCGATCAGCAGCTTGAAGTG
>JAGQJJ010000855.1 GCA_020430675.1 Myxococcales bacterium | reverse complement strand
GTCGGCGTGCACGAGGCGGTCGTAAACCAGCGCGGGCGCGGGCGGGCACTCCGGTGCCGGTGGCCCGATGTCGAGGTGGGCCATCGCCGCGTCGACGATGGCATCGGCGTCACCCACATGCTGATCGATGACCGCGTCGGGCGCGCCCACGTCCGGCGCCGCGGCGTCGGGCAGGCGCACGTCGGGCCACCCCATCTCGCCCCGGGCGGCGGGATCCTCGCAGCCCGCGAGCGCCACACACAGCACCAGCAGGCCCGGCGAAACTCGCTTCATGTCAGTCCTCGTCGACCGATTGCCCCACGTACAGGGTGAACCGGCGGACTTCCCGCCCGACCAGATCGGCCTCGCGCAGCGCGTTGGCGCGCGCCAGCCAGCTCTCGAGCCGCACCCGGTTGTCGCGCAGAAACGCCGAGACCTCGTCGTAGAGCGGGTCATCGACGGGCACGCGCAACGAGAAGGTCGCGCCGCCGATCTGGTCGGCGAGCGAAGCGTGGTGGTGGCCGAGCCGCAGCTTCTTGCAGATGGCCTGCACCATGGCCGAGAAGTGGTCGAAGATGGCCGCCTCGTAGCCTTCGGTGTGGTCCAGCGGGATGTGGTAATTGGTGGCGGCGAAGGTGGCTTCGCCGTCGCTCTCGCCTTCGACCAGCGCGCCATCGCGGCGCAGCCGGTCGAGCAGGCTGGCGGCGCGCTCGGTCGAGCACTCCAACCGGCGCGCCAGCTCGGCCAGCGTCAACGGCCCCTCGCGATAGAGCAGCACGCCAACATCATGTTCGTTGGGGCCCTGCGCGTGCGGCCGCCGCTCGACGCGCAAGCGCCGTCGACCCCCGCGCCCCTCGGCGGTGAGAAACCCGGACTGCACGAGAAAGTGCAGGACGCCGTTGAGCGTGTCTCGCTTGACGCCGCGGAAGGCATCGCCCACCTGGCGGATGGGCACGCCCTGCTCGGCATCGGGGTGGTCGGCGATGAAAGCAAACACCCGCTCCATGAGGGTGCGGCGATCGTCCCCGTCCTCTTCGGGCGGCTCGTCGTGCTGTTCCTTGAGGCGCTTCATGCGCGCCTGGAAGCCGTTGAGCGTGAGCCCTAGCGAGGCGGCGATGGCCTCTTGCGAAATCCCGTCGTGGCGCAGCACCTGAACGATGTCGAGCAACGTCTTGCCGGCGATGTCGGCGAAGTACATGCGCAGCGGGTTCCGCGTGGCGAGGGTCGCGAGCAGCTCGGCCACCAGCGGCACGATGCGCGCCTGCAGGCCGATGAAGTTCATCTCTTCGTGGTCGACTGGGGCCGTCACCCCCGCTCCTCCCGCCAGGGCGCATGCGGAGCAGAGCATGCGGGACCGGCGGTCGGTTGTCCAGGGACGCCCCGGCCGGCTACTGCAAGCAGACTTCGTACGGCGCGACGTAAGCGCTGCCCGGGAAGTGGGTCAGGCCCTCGAAGCAGCCACCGCCCGCGCCCAGGCCCTCGAACGAAGCGACCAGGGTGCCGTTGTCGTAGTACTGCATCAAGAGCGCGTCGCCGGTGGGCTGGCTCCAGGTGCCGGCATAGCCGGGGGGCGCGTTGACGAAGCTGAGCGCGCCAGCGGGCTCGAGCACGATGTCATGGCTTGAGATCGAGCTGGGGTACAGCGTGCACTCATAGAAGCCGAGCAGGTTGGTGCCGGTGCAGTGGCGCACATGGGCGTTGACCGTGGGCGAGACCGCCGTGCTGTAGGCCAGCAGCGTCGCCGTCGCGCTCGCGGCGTTGTTGCTCAGGTCGGACTCCGAGGTGGTCGTGGCGGCGGTGACCACGATGTCGGCCGGGTCATCGCTGACCGGGAAGGCGATCTCGAAGAAGACCGACTTGCTCTGCCCCCGCGAGACGGTGCCCAGCGCGCAATCGAGGTGCGTGCCGCTCAGGGCACAAGACGCGCTCGTGGCACCCAGGATGCCCATGACATGCACCGTCGGGCTGGTATGGGTCTCGGGCAGATCGATGCGCACCGTGACGTTGCTCGCGTCGCGGCGGCTCGGATTGCTGACGGTCACGTCGTAATGCGCCTGGTCGTAATACTGGACCGCGCCGGGGTTGCTCAGGCTCACCTCGATGTCGGTGTCGCGGCCGGCGAAGGCGGGAGAGACGACAACAAGGACGGAGAGGACGGTCAAAACACGGCTCAACATGGGTTGGGACTCCTTCTGTGGCGATTGGTCAATGCCAGTGACGCCCAGCATAGGGCGCGCCACAGGGGGTCCAACCCCCAATATTTTTGGGGGTCATGGCCGCATTGAAGGCAGGGAATGAGCCCGTCTTGCGGGCCCGGGTCAGAGCACCGAAGCCAGCGTGGTGCCCATGTCGGCGGGGGTGGCGGCGACCTTGATGCCAGCGGCGGTCATCGCGGCGATCTTGTCGGTCGCCGTGCCCTTGCCGCCGCTGATGATGGCGCCAGCGTGGCCCATGCGGCGGCCGGGCGGCGCGGTGGTGCCGGCGATGAAGCCGACCACCGGCTTGCGCATGTTCGCCTTCACCCACGCAGCGGCGGCCTCTTCCGCGGTGCCGCCGATCTCGCCGATCATGATGACCGCGTCGGTGTCGGGATCCGCCTGGTAGGCGCT
>JAGQJJ010000854.1 GCA_020430675.1 Myxococcales bacterium | reverse complement strand
GGAGGGGATGATGCGTCGAGTCGTATGGCTGGTGAGCGCGCTGGCGCTGACCGCATGTGGTGGCAGCTCGCGCCGCGGCATCGCCGGTCAGGCCGATCTGCTGGCCGATGAAGACGAGGTCGCCACGGTCGCGGGCGCGCCCCAGGCGCCCGGGGTGCCCGAAAAGGCCGCGGCGCTGACCGCGGTCGTCGCCAACAAGACCGGCTGCGTCGCGTTCACGCCCGACGGCCGCGCCGCCTACGTGGTGCTTGAGCAGCGCCCGCCCGGCGAACAGGGGCTGCGCCTCAAGGTGCAGCTCGCCGTCGCGGGCGACGCCGAAGGCCACGGCCTCACGGCGGCCGAGCTGGCCGACTTCGACCCCACCACCAGCGAAGACGCCATGCTCGGCGACGATGTCCTGCGGCAGATCGACGAGAAGCTGCCCGACCTCAACGCGCAGATCGACAGCAAGGGGCTGATGGCCTGCCAGGCCGCGCCCGAGATCGAGATGGGCGCGGGCGGCTTCCGCCGCAAGTCCAAAGAGCTGATGGCCTTCCCCATGGGCAAGCCCACCAAGATCTCGATCCGCGACGGTGGCCTCTACCTCGCCCCCGCGGACGACGCGGCCCGCAAGATCGCCGACGCGAGCGAAGAAGGTGTGAAGTACACCCTCGACGGCGCCTGGTTCCTCAGCACCGGCCCCGGCGTGCTGATGGTCTTGCAGCAAGAGGCCGAAAACGGCGTGAAGCGCGACGCTTACTTCGCCGAAGTCAAGTAACGGCCGATCGCGGTCAGCCCGCCGAGCGCTGCGCCGGCAGGTCGAGCATGGGTCGCAAGAAGCGCCCGGTATAGCTCTCTTCGACCAGCGCCACATCCTCCGGCCGCCCGCTGGCGATGACCCGCCCGCCGCCGGCGCCGCCTTCGGGGCCCAGGTCGATGATCCAGTCAGCGGTGCGGATGATGTCGAGGTTGTGCTCGATCATCACCACCGTATTGCCCGCCGACGCGAGCCGCTGCACCACGATAAGCAACTTGCGCACGTCTTCGAAGTGCAGCCCGGTCGACGGCTCGTCGAGGATGTAGAGCGTGCGACCCGTCGAGCGGCGGGCCAGCTCGCGGCTCAGCTTGATGCGCTGCGCCTCGCCGCCGCTCAGCGTCGTCGAGGGCTGACCGAGCTTGATGTAGCCGAGCCCCACGTCCTTCAGCGTCTCGGCCACGCGCCGCACCGCGCGGTGGTTGCGGAACACCTCGGCCGCTTCGTCGACGCTCAGCTCGAGCACGTCGTTGATGTTGTGGTCGAGGTAGCGCACCCGCAGCGTCGCTTCGTTGAAGCGCTTGCCGCGGCACGTCTCGCAGGGCACGTAGACGTCCGCCAGAAAGTGCATCTCGACCTTCACGACGCCCGCGCCCTGGCAGTTTTCGCAGCGCCCGCCCTTCACGTTGAAGCTGAAGCGCCCCGGGTCATAGCCATAGGCCCGCGACTCGCGCGTGCCGGCGAAGACCTTGCGGATGTCATCCCACAGCTTGGTATAGGTCGCCGGATTGCTGCGCGGCGTGCGCCCGATCGGGCTCTGGTCGATGTCGATGACCTTGTCGAAATGCTCAAGCCCGGTCACCGCGCCATGCTTGCCGGTCACCAGCCGCGCCCCGTTCAGGGTGCGCGCCGCCGCCGGGTAGAGGATGTCGTTGATCAGCGTGCTCTTGCCCGCGCCGCTGACCCCGGTGATGCACGTGAACAGGCCGACCGGGATCTCGGCGGTCACCGCCTTCAGGTTGTTTGCCGCCGCGCCTTCGATGCGCAGAATCTTCTCCGGGTCGGGCATGCGCCGCTCATCGGGCCCGGGGATGTGCTTCGCCCCGGTCAGATACTGACCGGTCAGGCTCTCCGGGTTGCTCTTGACCTCGTCCGGCGGCCCGCTGGCGACGATCTCGCCGCCGTGGATGCCCGCACCGGGGCCAAAGTCGACCAACCAGTCAGCCGATTCCATCATCTCGGCGTCGTGCTCGACCACGATCACCGTGTTGCCCAGGTCGCGCAGGTGTTCGAGCGTGCGGATCAGGCGTTGGTTGTCGCGCGCGTGCAAGCCGATCGACGGCTCGTCGAGAATGTAGAGCACCCCGGTCAGCTCGCTGCCCATCTGGCTCGCCAGCCGGATGCGCTGGCCCTCGCCGCCGCTGAGGGTGGGGCCGGGCCGGTCCAGGCTCAGGTAATTGAGCCCCACATCGGTCAAGAAGCGCAGCCGCCCGATGATCTCTTTGAGCAGCTCGGCGGCGATCGCCGCGCGGTTGCCGGTCAGCTCAAGGTGACCGAGCAGGTCGTGAGCGTCGCCAATCGTCATTGACGTCAGCTCGATGATGCTGCGCCCACCCACAAAAACCGAGGCCGACTCCTTGCGCAGCCGCGCTCCGCCGCACTCGTCGCACGAGGCATCGGTGAAGTACTGCGCGTATCGCAGTCGTGCGTCCTCGGACTCCGTCTCGCGCCACAGGCGGTCCATGCGCGGCACGATGCCCTCCCACGTCGTGGGATAGGTCGCGTTGCGCCGCCCCTTCTTGAAGCTCACGTCGTACATCTGCTCGCCCGTGCCGTGCAGAATCACCTGCTTCTG
>JAGQJJ010000853.1 GCA_020430675.1 Myxococcales bacterium | reverse complement strand
ATCGGCACCGGCGCCAATGTGGCGACGCCATATTGGTGGCACGGCTCGAACCAGTACTCCTCGTCGAAAAGCTCGGTCTCCTGCGAGGCGGCGAGGATGGCCGCCGGGCCCTCGGCGGTGCCGCCGCCGTAGCTGACGGTGGCTTCGAGGCCAAACGGGATGATCACCGCGCGCGCCGCTTCGAGGTCGGCGGCGGCGCCATCGAGGCCGAGGTAGGCTTCGTCTGGGGGCAGCAAGGCGGGCGTCGGCATGTCGCTCTGCATCGGGCGCACTCCGGATCGGGCGCCCCTGGGGACGCCGCGACAAGATGCCATCCTGCCATGCCGAGTCGCGCACGCGAGCGATTTTGACGTCAGCCGCCGGCGCCGAAGAGCAACCGCACCTGCAGGCCCATCACGTAGCGGCCGAGCGCCCGCCGTGCGGCTGCGGTCAGGGGAACGTAGGACGCGACCCCCAGGTGCACCGCGTCGCCGCGCAGCAGGAGGGGCAGGCCCAGGGTCACGAGCCCTTCGCCGTCATCGCCGCGCACGCCGGCGGCGACGCTCAGCTCGGCGCCCAGGCTCAGCGGGCGCCAGGGGTGGGCCTCGGCGGCAAACGCGGCGATCCAGCCGGTGAAGCCCGCGTCGCCCGAGTCGGCGCGCAACCCCTGCCGCGTGCGCAGGGTCAGCCAGGGGCGAGCGGGCAGCGACACGTCGAACGCGGGCTCGACGGTGACGGTGTCAGCGCTGGCGCCGAGCGGAATCCAGGTCGACAAGCCAGCGGCGAGGCCGACTCCATGCGCCGGCCGACGCAACAAACGCCAGGCCGCGCCGAGATGCAGGCTGCGGGCCTCGGGCGCATCGGCGACATCGAAGCCGGGGTCCAGTTCGAAGGGATAGGCCGCGGTGAGCCGCAGGTCGCCATCGAGCAGGTGGGCCTGCCCGGCCAGGGTGGCGCGCAGATGGGCGAGGCGCGGGGGATCATCGGCGATCTGCGGGTTGCGCCCGGCGTGGGTCGTGCCCAGGCTGAACCAGGCGCCGAATCCCTGCCGCTGTTCGTCGACCACGCCCGGCAGGTCGGGGTGCAGCAGCGCCGCGGCGCCGTCAGAGGTCGGCTGCGGGCGCAGCGGCGCGGCGCGTGGCGCAGGCAGCGCGGGCGGGGGCGCAGCAGGCGCGGCGGACGGTGGCGTGGGCGGCGCGGCCACGGGCGGTGGGGCCTCGACGAGCGAGAGCCGCAAAGGCGCCGAGAGCGGGCCTTCGAAGCCGTCGCCATCGATCGCAGCGACGCGAATCGTCCACAGCCCGGGATCCAACCCCTGCTGCTCAAACGCGGTCTCGCCGCCCTTGACTGGCACGACCGCAAACGCCTCCGCCTCGACGCCGCGGGCGACGAGCACCCGATATTCGACCGCGCCCTCCACCGGCTCGAACGCGGCGGCCAACGTGCCCCGGCCATCGGCTTCGACGGCGTGCTCGCCCTCGGCCGTGGCCCAGCGGGGCCGTCCGGGCAGCGCGCGCGGCTTCGTGGGCGGCAGGCCGGCCTCCGAGACGGTGCCGGTGCCCGGCGGCAGGGCGATCGCCTGCTGCCCGCCGATCGGTCGGATCGTCGCCGGCTTGTCACCGTGATTGGCGACCAGTGTCGTGCCCATCGGGTCGACGCTGACCACCAGCGGGCCCGCGGGTTGTTTGATCTCGAGAAACGGCGTGGCGACCGCGAGGGGCCCGGCGACCGCCTCGGCGTGCAGCGTGCCACGCTCGATGAGCACGCGCGGTCGCCCGGCTTCGGCGGGGCCGATGGTGATCAGCGTGTTCGGGCGCAGGCGCACAAAGCCGCCATCGACGGCCAGGGTGGCCAGCGCCCATTCATAGGTATTGACCCGCCAGCCCTCGGGGGCCGCGGTGCCGACCGACATGCGCCGCCAATCGCCGCCCGCCCCGGCCCGCGCTTCGACGCGGCCCACGGCTTCGGTGAGCCGGACGGGGTCGGCGGCCCATGCCGGCAGGGCGCACGCACACCAGAGCACGAGGACGAGCATCAACCGCATGTCGGGATCGTGCCCGCTCGCCGACTTCAGCGCCAGAAAAGGCGGCGGGCGACCGCGGGGTCAGCGCGGCGAATTTGCATTCATCCCCCCCATGCGGCGCACGGCGTCCGTTGTCGACCGCAGCGCTTTTGCGGTAGCGTCGCCGCCATGCATGACGCAGCGTTCCCGGGCCTCGGCTGACCCCTCATGGCGACCGCCGAGCACTTTGACGTGGTGGTGATCGGCCGCTCCCTCGCGGGGCTGCTGACGGCGGCGCTGCTCGCCCGCCGCAAGCTGCGGGTGCGGGTGATCGACGCGGTCGACGCGCCCGGCCCCGAGCGCGTGCCCCTCTTCGGCGACACCGCGCCGCTCGTGCGCCGCGTGCTCGACGAGCTGGGCCTGCAACACACCCTGCGCACCCGCATCGAGGGCGCGTGGAAGCCGGTCACCGTCGCCCTGCCCGACCGCCGCTTCGTGCTGCCGGCGCTCGACACCGAGCGCGGCCGCGAGCTGGGCGAGATGTTCCCCGACGACCGGGCCGCGCTGGTCGAGCTGTTCGAGCGCGTCGAAGGCTATGGCGAGGGCCTGGCCACCGTGCTC
>JAGQJJ010000852.1 GCA_020430675.1 Myxococcales bacterium | reverse complement strand
CGCGGCCGACGCGCGCGCCGTGCGCCCGGCCGATCCGCGGCCGCGCGCCGATTTGCTGCCGTTTGATTCCTTTCTGCCGCCGACGCCGGCGGCCGAGCCCGAGGCGCGGGCGTGCACCCCGGTCGAGCGGGGTGACGATCGGTCCGAGGACCGATCCGAACGCCAGACCGAGCGCCGCGACGCGGCTCGGCGCGCCGAGCGGGATGAAGCGCCCGCCGATGGCCCAGCGCGGCGTCGGCCGGTGCCGGTCGAGCGGGCCCAGAAGGCACCAGAACGCACGGACGACACCGCGTCGGATCGGCGCGATGCAGCGGCCGATACACCCCGAAAGACGCCGGCCAGCGATGGCCCTCGGAAGACGCCCAAGACGCCCGTCGAGGGCGAGGCCGCTGAGCCGCTGGCCGGCGCCCAAGGGTTGATGGGTCTGGTCGACCGCCTGCTGCGCGCCGTGCATTTTGAGCCGGCGCCGAGGCAGGGGGCGCCGGAAGGCGCGCACCCCGATTCCAACGCGGCGGCACTGCAACGCGCCGATGCGCAGGCGCCGGTCGCCACCGAGACGCCGGCACCGTCGGGCGGCGCCGAGGCCGAGCTGGCCCGCTTGCTGCGCGGTGCCGAGGTGCCGGCCGCGGTGCGCCAGTCGGTCGCGCGCGTCGACACCGTGCGCCTCGGCGCGCAGCGGCCGGTGGGCGTGGGTGGAGAAGGGCGCTTGTTTGCCGCCGCCCCGCCGTCCTCTTTGGGCGCCCGCCCCACGGGCGGATCGGTGCGAACCGAAGCCGCGCCGTTGCGGCTGCCCCCGGGCGTCGAAGTCTCGTCGATCCTGCGTCAAGTCTCCGACGCTCTGCGCTTGCGCGCCGGCGCGCGCCAGGCGGCCGAGGTGCACCTGCACCCCGCCGAGCTGGGCCGGGTGCGGGTGCGCGTCGAGATGGACAACGGCGTGGCCCGCGTGCTGGTCGGCGCCGAGCACGCCGCGGTGGCCGATCTGCTGGCCAACGGGCTCGATCAGCTCCGCCGCGACTTGATGGCACATGGCGTGCACGTAGCGCACCTCGAAGTCCGCAACGACCTGGCCGGCGAGCGCGATCAGCGTGAAGCGTCGGGCCAGCAGGCGCAGGACGAACCCGATGAGGCGGCGCCCAAGCTGCCCGTCGCCAAGCCGCGCCGACGTGACGGCCGCATTGACGTGAAGGTCTGATCCCGCCCCGATGGGGGGGCGAGAAGTGGGGGACGAGCGCATGGACATCTCGGCGATCGCGGGCCCGGGGGGCATCGGCGGCGCAGCGAGCGGCGGCGCGCCCACCTCGGTGGAGAAAGAGGCCTTCCTCAAGCTGCTCGTCGCCCAGGTCGGCAACCAGGATCCGCTCGCGCCGCAAGGCACCGAGCAGTTCGTGCAGCAGCTCACCCAGTTTTCGACGCTCGAGCAGTTGATGAACCTCAACTCGGGCATGAACAACCTGGCGTTGGGGCAGCTGAGCAATAACAGCCAGGAGGCGGTGCGCTTTGTCGGCCGCGAGGTCATCGCCCGCGGCGACGCGGTCGCGCTCGACGGCGCCGGCCCGGTGCCGGTGCGCTACTCGGTTGAACCCGAGGCCGAGACCGTCACGCTGACGATCTACCCCGAAGGCAGCGACGAGCCGGTGCGGCAGGTACAGGTCGATGGCAGCCGCGGCGATGGCACCTTCGATTGGGATGGCACCGACGATCTCGGCCGCCCGGTCGTCGAGGGGCGCTACCGCGTCTCGATCGAAGCCACCGACGCCGAGGGCACGCCGCTGACCGCCGATACCTTCGTGCGCGGCCTGGTGACCGGCGTGCGCTTCGACAACGGCTACCCGGAGCTGATGATCGGCGACCGGCGGCTGCGCATGAGCGACGTGATCGAGGCCCGCTGATGGCGCGTTACGAGGTGCTGCTGCCCCGCTCGGGCCCGGTCTCGCTGGTGGACCCGACCGCCAGCGGCAAAGCCGAACGTGCGCCCGGCGGGCCCCGGTTCGATGAGATCCTCAGCGGTCGACTCGGGGCCGGCGGCACCGTGCAGCTCAGCGCCAAGGCGCGGGCGGCGATGCAGACCGAGGGCATCGAGCCCACGCCGATGCTGCTCGATCGCATCGGCCGGGCGATGGATCGCCTGGCCGACAAAGGCGGACGCGACGCCGTGCTGCTCGATGAGCGCGCGGTGTATCGGGTGCGCGTGCCCGACCGGGTCGTCGACTCGGTGACGCCGCGCGCAGTGCTAGGGGATGACGTGATCACGCAGATCGACAGCGCCGCGCTGATCGACTGAGACCAGGAAGGAGACGGCGCATGGCTGGCCTGCTCGGCTCGCTCTATACCGGCAACACGGGGCTGCACGCTTCGTCCATCGGCGTCAGCGTGGTCGGTGACAACATCGCCAACGCCAATACCACCGGCTTCAAGACGTCGCGCGCGCACTTCGAGGATCTCATCAGCGAGTTCATCGTGGGCGCCACCGGCAGCAATCAGCTCGGCCGCGGGGTCAACCTGCAGCGCATCGAAAAGCTCTTTGCGCAAGGCAGCTTTCAGAACACCGGCATCCCGACCGACCTGGGCATCAGCGGCGACGGGTTCTTCATCCTCAACGGCACC
>JAGQJJ010000851.1 GCA_020430675.1 Myxococcales bacterium | reverse complement strand
CCGCCTGATCGAGCGCGCATTGCGGGCCGTTGAAGCGGTCGGGTTCGAGCACGATGCGCACCTCGCCCGCGGCGCAGGACTGCGCGCATTGGGGCGGGGCACGCCGGCACAGGCCGCGGTGCGCGTAGCAGGCCTGGTCTTCGGTGCATGCACCGGCGCAGGGCGTCTCGCGCAGGCAGAGGCCGGCGAGGCAGCGCCCGCCAGCGCAGTCGGCGTCATCAGCGCAGGCGCGCTGCACGCAGTAGTCGCCCTGGCATTCGCGGTCGGGGTCAAGGCAGCCGCTCTGGGCGCAGTCATCGGTGGGCGCGGGCGCGCAGACGCCGCCCTGGCAGGCTTCGAGCGCGCAGCAGCCGAGCCCGGCGTCGCAGGCGCGGGCGGGCACGCAGACGCGGTCGGCGCAGCGCTGGGTACCGGGGCAGTCGGTGTCGTCGCGACAGCTCTCGGGTTTGGCGGGCGCCGGGTCGTCGCAACCGATCAGAAGCAGCAGCGCGGCGAGCGCAATTGCGGTACGCCTCATCGGCGAACGCGCCGCCGGGCCACAAAAAATGGCAGCAGCACCAGCAGCAGCCCCCAGGGCAGCAAGCGCGCGCCGGGCATGGCCGTGCAGCCCTCGGCGACGGGCGTCCTGGGCGCAGGCGCGGGCTCATGGGTGGGCGCATCAGCCTTCTGCCGCAAGGGCTGCGGGATGTCGACCACCAGCCGCGCCGGCGTCGGGTCGAGGCTGCGGTGATCGCCCACCGCGACCGCGCGCAGGCCGATGCGGTGCTCGCCTGGGATGCGCAGCGAGGGGTCGCTGATTGTCAGCAGGCCGTCATCCGCGGCGATCAGCGGCCGCCACGGGCCGCCGTCGATCTGCCACTGGTAGCGGGCGTCGGTGACGTCGCTGCCGACCGCCAGCACCGCTTCGCCCCACGCGGCGCGCTGCACGGTGGCAAAGGTGTCGGCCGAGGCGCGCAACGCGGCCCCGGGGGGCACGCGATCGAGCGAGACCAGCACGCTGAGGTGGTCATCGGCCTCGCCATCGGTGCGCAGGCCCGAGACGCGGGCGTCGTAGGGGAAGCCGGTGAGGGTCTGGAGCAGGCCATCGAGCCCCAGGTCGAAGCGCAGGCCGTCTTGCAGCAGCGTATTGACCGCCAGATCGAGCACGGTCTCGAGCAGGCCGGGAATGTCATCGGCCGGGGTCAGCTCGTCATAGACCGGGTGGAAGTCGCCGATCTGCGGGGGTTGCAGCGCCAGCAGCAGCGAGTCGTCGGCGGCGGCTTGCACGACGATGTCGACCGCCAGATCGGCCTCGGCGCGGAAGACGCGCGTCCAGCGCTCTTCAATATAGGCGTACAGGTCGATGCCCATATGCGGCAGGTTGACCGCGAGGCCGGTCTGCGGCACGCCCGCGTCGTCCTGCACGGCGCGCAGGGCAACCAGCGGGAAGTCGGCCTCGGTCCAGCGCGGGTCGATGGCGATCATCATCGGTCGCGAGCCGTTGGCGAGGGCGTCGAGGCCGGGCAGGAAGAGGCCGAGCGTATCGGTGCGGATGCGCTGGCCGAGCAGCTCCTGAATCTGGTCGCTGTCGATGGCGAGGCAGAGCGCGCCGGCGCGCCAGATCGTCCACAGCGCGCGGTTGAGCGTGGCCGCGGGCAGGGCGAGGCCCAGGTGGTAGACGTCGCCCTGGTGGTCGTAGCCCGTCAGCACGGGCGTGGGGCCGACGTCGAAGATGGGCGGCTGGCCAGCGATGGGCGCGGCGCACGGGTGGTCGATGGTGTCGAGGCCGACGTCGAGCGTGAGCCCGAAGCCGTCGCCCGCGTCGCCGCCGACGCGCAGGCTGAAGCCTTCGGGCGAGGGCGCGATGCGGAAGGCCAGCGCGTGGGAGTCCTGCGGCAATGGCAGCAGGTCGGCGAGCACGCGCGGGTGCACCGCGCCTTCAATGGCGATCGGCTTGTCGGTCAGGCTGCCGATGGTGTCGTTGACCACGCGCTCGATGAACGGGGTCAAGAGCGCGTTGAGCTGGTCGGAGAAGAAGCCGTAGAGCAACTCAAGGATATCGCCGGTGAGGTCACTGGCCCCACAGGCGATGCGGCATTCGAGGTCGATGCCGAGGTCGGCGCATTCGGGCAGCGCGCCGTCGAAGAGCAGCTCGACGTTCAGGTCGTTGACCGTGGGCGTCTGCACGTCGACGGTGAGCTGGAAGCGGCCCTCGGCGTCGACCGAGGGCATCAGGTCGATGACGATGTCGGCGCGCAGGAAGTACGAGCCGGGCTGGCCGGCGTTGACCCCGTCGCCGAGGCGGCAGGCGCCGTCGCCGCCGACCGCGACCCAGACCACGCCTTGCGCGAGCGAGAGGCGGGCATCGTCGAGCAGCACGCGGATGCGCGGGGGGCCGTCGAGGAAGGTCAGGTCGATGTCGACCGCGCGCAGGTCGAATCCGACGCGCAGGTCGCGCAGGCCGACGCCGAACAGGTTGTCGCCGATCTCAAGCGGGGGCAGGTCGAGGCGCACCCAGCCGTCGGGGTCGACGTCGAAGAGCAGGCCGGCGAGGAACTCGCGCTCCTGAATGAAGAAGTCGGCGCCGGCCGAGGTGACCGCGAGGTGCGTGCCGCGGCGGACGGTATTG
>JAGQJJ010000850.1 GCA_020430675.1 Myxococcales bacterium | reverse complement strand
CCAGCGATGTCTGCGGTTGTGGCCCGCGGCTGATGTACTGCACCGAGAACTCGAAGCAATACACCCGCGTGCGCCGCGCCGTGCAGCGCGAGGTCGATGACACCATCGCCTACGTGGTCAATCAGGACATGCCACTCGACGAGCTGTTCTCGATGAACGGCACGGTGCGCAACCGCGACGCCGAGTTTGTCTATCGCCGCGCCCGGGTCGCCGCGGGCGAGGACGAATCGGTGCTCGATCTCAAGGACTTTGGCAAGAAGGCGAAGCTGACCCCGCGCACCGAGCAGGTGCCCGGCCAGCAGGCGGGCATTCTCACCGCGCCGAGCCTGATCTACAGCTCGGACGCGCTGCGCGGCGTCATGCGCAATTATTACACATACTTGTGGTGCGCCGAGCCGGCGCGGTCGCGGGTGACGACCGAAGCGGTGCTGGGCCTCGACGTGGTCGACCTGCGCGTGGGCGATGGTTGGAAGCAGCTCGCGGCGATGCCGATCTGCACCGACTGCCATGCCCGGCTTGACTATGGCATGCAGTTCTTCCATGGCTATCCCTCGTCGGTGAATGGCATCGACTTCCGGCCGAGCGACTCGCTCAAGGGGCCGGGCAAGTTCTACGGCGACAACATCGATGACTTCCGCGGCGAGCAGGAGCTGAACCCGAGCGGCTTTGCCAAGATGGCGCTGGCGCAGAGCGAGTTTGCCGAGTGCATGTCGCGGCGGGTGCTCGACCACGTCTTCGGCGGCTCGGTCGATGGCAAGGACTTCGACGCGGTGCTCGCCACCTTCGAGAAGACCCGCAAGCTCAAGCCGACGATGCGGACCGCGTTGCAGCATTTTGCCCGGCGGGTGCTGGCCGGCGAGGCGCTGCCGAAGCCGGTCGCGGCCGCCGCCGCGCCGCCGGCCGCCGGTGAGCCGAGCGACAAGGTGACGATCTCGGATGCCTTGCGCCGCGACCTGGACAACCATTGCATGGAGTGCCACGACGAGGGCGATGCCTTCGATTTCAATGGCATGGCCTTCGACCGCGAGCGCGTTGAGACCATGGCCGAGCTGGTGGCCTTCGAGGTGATGCCCAAGACGCCACGCGGCCTCGACGACGCGGTGCGCCGGCGCATGACCGAAGAGCTGGTCGATCTGCTGTGGACAAAGCCCGAGACGCGGGCGCAGGCGATGGCGTTCTACTGCGATGGCATGCGCGCCTATCCGGCCCATCGGTTCTTCTCGGCGATGGGCGCGGTCAAGGCGCTGGCCGGCGGCGAGAAGGGCGTGTCGGTCAGCGTGGTCGAGAGCTCGGTGCGCCAGTCGTTGCAGCGCTACTCGCCAGGTTTTGCCACCGCGACCGCGCTCAACGGGCTCGCGAGCTGCAAGGCGGCGGGCAAGACCGGCGAGGCGCTGGTCGAGTGCATTCGCCGCAGCACCGATCCGGCCGCGGTCATTGCGGGGACGGTGGGGCCTTGATCCAAGGCGGCAGCGGCGTCGGGCCGTTGCTGCCGTTCTCCTTCTTGCGCCTGGCTTTCTGCACCACGATGGTGCCCAGGTCGGCGCGGCCGTTGGCGTCGATGGCACCCGAGATCGCGGGCACCGGCCGATCATCGCAGCTCAACCGCAGCCGCAGCCCATGCTCGCCGTACTGCCGCAGCGCGCGCCGCTTCTGGATCATGAAAGCATCGGTCACATAGCGGTTGAGCGGCCAGAAGCGCATGTCGAGCATGCCTTTGAGGGGCGGGTGCGGCTCGCCGTAGAGCTGATTGCCCGCCGCGTCGACCAGCTCATAGGTGAACATGCACTCCACCTTGCCGATCGCCTCGGTGCGCCGCAGGAAGAGGCGCGCAAAGATGGGTCGATTGATGTCGAAGCGCCGTCGCCCCAGATCGACCGCGGCCAGCTCGATGCCATTGGCGAAGCGGGCGACGACCGGCTCGGCCTTGGGCGGCAGCTTGCGGCGCACGCTCTCTTTGATGACTTCGGCCAGTTCGCGATTGGCATAGAAGGCCGCCCAGTTGCGCAGGCGCGTGGCCATGGCCTCGTAGATGGGGCGATGATTGGCTCTTTGGTCGCGCTTTTCGGTGGGGTGCACGCCCAGGTCATAGAGACGAAACGTGCCCAGCGCGACGTCGTGCACGAGCTTCCAGCGCTGGCCGATGAGCGCGCGCTGGTTGAAGCGCGACCGCCGCTCGTAACGCATCTCGACCACCGCCTCGCGCTGGTCATCACACTGCACGCCGGCCAGGTCGGGCACCAGCGTGCCCGCTGACATGCCCTGCTTGCCGCCGTCGAGGCCGGCCAGGTTGAGCACGGTGGGCGCCACGTCGATGTGCTCGGTGACGCAGGGCACGACCTGCGGCTGCAGCCCGGGCACGCGGATGAGCAGCGGGATGGCCGCGACCTCTTCGTAGACGCTGGCGCCATGCTGGGTGCGGCCGTGCTCGCCGAAAAACTCGCCGTGGTCCGAGAGCAGCACGACGGCGGTCGTCTCGCTGAGGCCCAGGCGCTCCAGCGTGCCCAGCAGATCGCCGATGGCGCGGTCGGTGTATTCGATCTCGCTGTCATAGCGATCGAGGTCGCTGTCGCCGAAGTCGGTGCCGCCGGGGTGTTTGATATAGGCGTAATG
>JAGQJJ010000849.1 GCA_020430675.1 Myxococcales bacterium | reverse complement strand
CACCGCCGCGGCGAAGTCCGTCGGCCTGACGCGCACCGAGCTCCACGCTCTGCCGGCCAACAACCATGTCGTCGTCTTCCGGCGCGAGGCGGCGGTCAGCCCACCTTCTTCCGCCCGGTGACGATGCTGTAGATGATGCAGCCGGCGTTGTAGTAGACCAGCACCGCCAGGGCGCCGAGGAAGGCGGGCAGCACGTTCCAGCCGATGCCGACCAGAATGCCGCCCAGCGTGTGCCCGAAGTTGGCCTCGCCGAGCCCGCCGCCCATGAGCTGGCCCATGGGTCCAGGCATGGGCGCCAGGGCCAGCGGCCCCGGCACCGAGCCGACGGTCAACACGAAGTTCTCGCCCATCGCGCCGGGCACAAAGCGCGCCATGAAGTAGCCGCCCAGCGTCAGCGCCGGCAGCACGACGAGGTACATCGCCACGCCGATGCAAAGCCCGGTGAGCAGCACGTAACCGACCAGGCTCAACCCGTTGTTGCGGTACAGCGCGAGCAGCCGCTTGAGGGTGTCAACCGGCCCGGTCTGCTCGTTGTAGATGACCGGCACGTAGATGGGCAGGCAGTAGAGCAGCGCGACGGCGACCAGTCCGCTGGCCACCATCAGCGCCGTGTTCACCGGCGACAACGCGCCCCAGACGATCGGCCCGGCGAAGGGCACGCGCCCGAGCAACCCCAGCAGCACCTGGATGATCACCGCCGCCGCGATCACCGCCGCAAACGCCAGCGGCGTGCCGACCACGCTGGTCAACGTGCGCTGCACCCAGGCGATGCCCGACTTGATCGACGATGGCCGCTGCTCGATGACCAGTTGGTGCAGCACGTACGACATCACCGCGCTGATCAGCGCAAAGCCGGCCACCAGCGTCGCCCAGGCCAGCACCGAGAAGATCGTGCCCAACAACCCCAGCTTGCTGCCCAGCCACCCGCCGACCCATTGCAGCAGCCCGAAGACGACCAGCGTCGCCCACAGGCCGGCGGTGGTGAACGCGACCCGCCGCCAGTCGAAGAGGGCCACGAAGGCCCGCGGCAGATCGCGCCACGTCCAGGCCCCGCTGGCATCGGGCTTGAAACCCGGAAAAGCCAGCCCCGCCGGCACGTCCGACTCGGCTTTCATCTCGTCAAACGCCGTCGACTCGATCACACCCATGGCCGACTCGGCCATCGATGACACCTTGGCGCCCATGCCGTGGGCGGCGTTGGCGATGAAGTCATCCACCACCCGCTCGCCGCTCGAACCGCGGGGCGCCGGGGGCGACGGGGCGGCCGGCGCCGGTGGAGAGGGTGGGGGGGGCGCCAGTCTCGCGGGCTGCTCGGCGCGCGGTGCTTCGGCGGTCGGAAGCTGGATCGCCTCGGTCGCGTCCTCCCCGCGCACGCCGGTCCGATCGAGCGTGATATGGGTCGCGCAATGCGTGCAGGCCACGATGATGCCGCTCTCCGGGATCTGGTCCTCGGGGAAGGCATGGGGCGTATCGCACGCCGGGCAGTTGAACTCCATCTCGATCCCCCTCCGCGCAAATCGCGCAGGACTCTCGCACCCAGGCGGGACGGTGTCAACGCGGGTCGCCCCGCGAGCGGGCGCGATTGACGCCCGCCGGCATGCGCGGTAATGCACGGGGCGCGAGGGAGGTGATGACGTGGTGCAACTGCCCGAGACGCTGAACCTGGCCGACTTTTTCCTCTTCGATCGACTGGCCGAAGGCCGCGGCGACAAAACGGCCCTGCGCTTTGGCGATCGAGCCTGGACCTATGCCGACGTCGCCGACCGCACGCGCCGCACGGTCCGCGTCCTGCGCGATCTGGGCCTGCGCCCCGAAGAGCGCGTCTACCTCGTGCTGCCCGACGTGCCGCCGTTCGCCTGGGCCTTCTTCGGCGTGCTCAAAGCCGGCGGCGTGGTCACCATGGGCAACCCGCTCAGCAAGGCCGCCGAGCTGGCGTACGTGATCGCGTACGTCGGCGCCCGAATTGTCATCACCACGCCCGAGGTGGCCGCCGGTCTCGAGGCGCATTGGCAGGCCGAGCCGCCTGGCCACGCGCTGCCCGCCATCCTGCTCGCGCCCTTTGCGCCCACGACCGACGACCCCGAAGCGCCGCTCGCCGACCCGCGCTGCTTCGCCCGCGCCGTCACCAAGGCCAAGCCAGCGCTCGATGACCGGCCGACGCCGCGCGATGCGCCGGCGATCTGGCTCTTCACCAGCGGCAGCACCGGCCGACCCAAGGCGGCCATGCACTGCCATCGCGACTTCGCGTTCAACACCGAGGTCTATGCCAAGGCCACCATCGGTTACCGCGAAGACGATGTCTGCGTCAGCGTGCCGCGTCTGTTCTTCGGCTACGCGACCGGCACCAACCTGATGTTCCCGTTTGCGGTGGGCGCTTGCGCGGCGCTGTTCAGCGAGAAGCCCGACGCCGAGCGCATCGCCTGGGCGGTCAAGCATTACCGGGCGACCGCGCTGACCAACGTGCCCACGCTGATGGCCCGCCTGCTCGAAGCCGATGAGCAGGGCCTCGACATCGACCTGTCATCGCTGCGCTGGTCGCTGAGCGCCGGCGAGGCGCTGCCGCCCGCGCTGCTCGACCGCTGGCTGGCCCGCTTCGGCGTGCCGGTCTTCGATGG
>JAGQJJ010000848.1 GCA_020430675.1 Myxococcales bacterium | reverse complement strand
AGCCGCGGTCGCGTGAGTCGAGCCGAGCGCGGCTGGCCTCGGCTTCGAGGCTGGGCTGCAAGAAGGCCTCGCGCTCGTCGAGGGCGCGCAGCACCGCGAGGGCCACCCGCCGGGCGGGATCGGCGCCGCGGCTCATGACTCGCCGCCGATCTGCGACCCGATGGCCGGCGCGGTGCCGCGCAAGAACTCGGCGCCGGTGATGGCGTTGCGCCCCGGGCGCTGCACGCGCAGCAGCGTCACCGCGCCTTCGCCGCATGCCACGCGCGGGCCGTCCTTGTCGTGGGCGATCACCGTGCCCGGTTCGCCCTGGCCGTCGGCGAGGCGGGTGGCGTGCACCTTGAGCGGGCCCTCAGCGCGTTCGATATAGGCCCCGGGCCACGGCGCGGCGCCGCGCACGCGGTCGTGCACCGCTTTTGCGGGCCGCGCCCAATCGATGCGGCCGTCCTCCTTGCGCAGCATGGGCGCCAGGGTCGCGGCGGCGTGGTCCTGCGGGGTGAAGCGCAGCGTGCCCGCGCAGAGCATCGCCAGCGCCTCGGTCAACGCGGCGGCGCCGATCGGGGCCAGGCGGTCGTGCAGCTCGCCCGCGGTCTCGTCGGGGCCGATGGGCGTGCGCAGCGTGGCGGCCACGGGGCCGGTGTCCATGCCGGCCGCCATGCGCATGATCGTGACCCCGGTCTCGGGCAGGCCGCGCAGCACCGCCCACTGGATGGGCGCCGCGCCGCGCAGCGCCGGCAGCAGGCTGGCGTGCACGTTGAGGCAGCCGTATTTCGGCAGGTCGAGGTAGCGCTGCGGCAAAATCTTGCCGTAGGCGGCGACGACCATCAGATCGGGCGAAAGATCGCGCAGCGTCTCGTAGCTGACGTCGCGCAGGCGCGGCCACTGGAAGACTGGCACGCCGTGGCGGTCGGCGCAGGCGGCGACCGGCGTGCGCTCGACCTTGCGCCCGCGGCCCTTGGGGCGGTCGGGCTGGCTGACCACGCCGACCACGTTGCAACCGAAGGCAAACAGCGCTTCGAGCGCGGGCACGGCAAAGTCGGGCGTGCCCATGAACACCACGCGCAGGTCTTCAGGCTTCAACGAGCACCCGCTCTTGGACGCGCTCACGGGCTTCGGCGTAGTCGAGCAGCGTCGCCTTGCGCTCCAGCAGGCCCAGCCGGTCGACGTACAGGTGGCCGTCGAGATGGTCCAGCTCGTGCTGCACGCAGACCGCGAGCAGACCGTCGGCGGCGAGGCGCTGCGCTTTGCCTTCGCGGTCGAGGTATTCGACGACGATCTTCTCGGCGCGCTCGACCTCGGCGGTGACCCCGGGCAGCGAGAGGCAGCCCTCGCGCCACAGCACCGTGCCCTCGCGCTCGACGATGCGGCCGTTGATCAGCGCCAGCGGTTCACGCTCGGCCGAGCGCGCCGCGCAGTCCATCACCACCACGCGCCAGGGCACGCCGATCTGGGTCGCGGCGAGGCCCACGCCGTCTTCGGCGTACATCGTCTCGAGCAGGTCATCGACCAGCGCGCGCACCGTGTCGTCGACCGTGGGCACTTCCTTGGCGACTTCGAGCAGGCGGGCGTCGGGCCAGATCAGCACCGTGCGTCGCATCGGCGGCCTCCGTCAGCAGGTCAGCGCAGCGCGGCTTCGTACCGCGCGCGCAGCCGGGCGTTCGAGAGCACCCCGTAGGCGTCATCGACCACCGCGGCGATCTCGGCGACTTGATGCCACAGCGCGCCATCACGCCGCACGCGATGTGGATCGAAGCGTTGCCGCAAGGTCTCGAAGGCGGCGCGCATCTCGGCCTCGGTGGCCGTCGGTTCGACCCCGAGCACCTGGTAGTAGTCGGCGGTGAGCACGTCGGCGACCTTGGCCTGCACCAGCTCGGCGAAGCCGGGCATCTGGTCGGCGGTGCGCGGCGCGCCGGCGCGGGCGAGGGCTTCGGGGTCGAGCGCGGGCAGCAGGCCGGCGCGGCGGCCGCCGGGCGCTTCGATCAGGTCGAGGGCCGAGAGCGCATAGAGGATGGCCAGCGCGTCGACCTCGCCCACCCGGGCGGCGCGCGCGATCTCAACCACGCTGCGCCGGCCGTCGCAGGCCTTGCGCACCGCCTCTTCGTCGGGGCGCAGCACGAGGCCGGCGGGCGGCGCTTCATTCGTGCGCGGGTGGGGCACGGCGCTCGACGTGCCGAAGGCGCGGTAGAGCCGCAGGCGCCCGTATTTGCGGCGCACCCCGTCGAGGACCAGCCGCGCTGGGTGCTGGCCGATGTCGACCGGGTCGAGCGGCCGCGGGCCGCCGCGGATCAACACCGCTTCGCCGTTTTCGAGGGCAAAGAGGGCCAGCACGCGCTGGAGGATATGGTCGCGCAGGGCGCGGTAGACGTCGTCGGGCTCGATGAAGCCGGCCTCGATCAGCACCTCTTCGGGCGACGAGCCGAGCTGATCGGCGCGGGCGCGGGCGCGGCTGAGCGCGGTGCGGGCGACGTAGCCCTCGGCGGCGAGGTGGGCGGCGAGGTCTTCGCTGGGCGCGCTGCTGTCGGCGTAGACCGGGCGGCCGGCTTCGAAGAACACGCGGCGCAGCACGCCCGAGGCGGCGACCTCGACCCGGCCGTCGAACTCGGCGCGGAAGGCGGCGGCGAG
>JAGQJJ010000847.1 GCA_020430675.1 Myxococcales bacterium | reverse complement strand
GTTCGGCGGCGGCGCGCTCGGCGGCCACCTTCTGCCGGGCGGCCAGCGCTCGGGCTTCGCGTGCGACCGCCTCGGCGTCTTCTGCCGCGGTCGTCACCAGCACCTCGGCGAGCCCCGCGGCGTAGCGCTGCACAAAAAACGCCTTCTGTCGCTCGCCCTCGGCGCCCCGCAGGTCTGCGAGCTGCGTGAGAATGCTCTCGTACTCCTCGAAGATGGGCATCGCCGCGAAGCGCACCTGGGCGTCGGCGATGGCTTTCAACGCCGCCAGCGCAAAATGCTCTTCGACCTCGGGCAGCGCGCCGTGCTCATCAAGGCGATCGTGGGCCCGCTGGCACAGGCGACGCAAAGCGGGTCGCGCCGCGCGGGCGCGAAGCTGACCGGCGGCGGTGACCGCAAAGATCAGCATCGTGGTCGCCCCCGGATCGGACTCGGCCAGCGTGATCGTGGCCTCCAGGGACCGCGCCGCCGCCTCGCCGAGCTTGGCATCGCCGGCGAAGCGCGCCAGCGAGGCGAGCGCCTGAGCCGGATCGGCCGCCTGGCCGACCGCGGCCATGAACATCGAAAAGTCTGCCCGCGGATCGGGCAGATCGGCGCCATCGGGCACCGACGAGCCCTGCGAGGCGTCGACCGAGTCGGCCTCGAGCTCTTCGACGTCGTCTTCGGCCTCCATCAGCGCCGAGTCGCCCAGCTCGGTGATCGAGCTGACCGTGGGCGCGGCGTCGAGCATGGTGTGCTCGTCTTCGCCCGGATCCAGCTCCGACGGCGGCGCCAGCACCACGCTCGACCGGGCCTGACGCGGCTTGCGGGGGGTCGCCGAGACCACCGTCGGCACCGGGGGCGCGGCTTCGGGCGCGGTGTGCACCGAGGTCGCCATCAGCGGGCCGTCGACCGTCGCGTCTTCGGTCTCGCCCGGCCCGTCAATGCGCACGACCGCGGTGTCGCCGCCCTCGCCATCGGGCAGCGCGGTGACCGCGGTGGCCCCCTCGGGGGCATCGGTGGGCGCCGCCTGCTCGTCCGCCGCCTGGGCATCGAGGCGGGCGATGATCTCGGGCGCGTCGGGCACCGCGTGCAGCGCCACCACGGTCACATCACCCAGATCGGCCACCGTCACCGGCTGCGGCGCGGCCAGCGAGACGGCGTTGATCAGCGTGCGATCGGGCCCCTGCACCGCCATCCAAAGCAGCGCGCCATCGGGCGAGATGAGCAGGCCGGTCGGGCTCAGCGCCGCGTCGCGCGTCACCGCTTCGTGGGTCTCGCCGCGGTCGAGGTCGACGACAAAAACGCCGCCGTCGGCCACGTAAGCCACCTGTCGGCCATCGGGCGTGGTGGCCACGGCGCCGATGCGGTTATGGCTGTGCCCCAGCGGCACCGGCTCGGCGCCGGAGAGCGGCGCCGCGTGAAGCTGCTGCCGCGCCCCGCCGCGCACCCGGCCGACGCAGAGCACGCTGCGCCGCTTGGGCATCGGCACCAACCCGCCCTCTGGCACGATGTCGAGGCGATCGGCCAGCGGCTCGGTGAACGCGCTCGGCGCGCGGTCGCCCGGCCGCGTATCGGCGGCGCCCGGGCGCGCCAGATCGAGCAGCGCCAGCCCCCAGCCACCATCGGCCCGCGTCTGGCGCAAGTAGACGAGCTGATCGCCGCCCGGCAGGAAGACGGGCCGCGCGCAGGCCAGCCCTAGCGGATTGCGCACACCGGCCAGCAGCTTTTCGGTGGTGGCCACGCGCGAGAGGGCCAGATCGTAGACGTAGATCTCGGCAAACGGCGCGCCATCGTAGGCGCCTTCGAGCGCCAGGCGGCGGCCGGTATCGGCAAACGTGGCCCCGCCGATGCGCCAGCGCGGGTCGAGCGACTGGTGCAGCCAGTTGCGGCCCTGCTTGTCGAGGTTGAGCAGCGCCACGCGCGAGCGCGCCTCGCCGCGCACCGCGTTGCGGGCGCTGACGTCGACGGCGATGCGGCGCAGCTCGGGGTGCAGCGCGGCGCGCAGCGGCGTCGTCTGCGGGCTCTCAAACAGCATGCGGCGCGCGCCATCGGCCAGTCGCAGCGCGATCAGGCAGGCGCGCGCATCATCGATGGCTTCAGCGACTATCCAGCGCATGGCCCGCGCTCACTGCCCGAAATGGCGCCGCCAAGCGTTGCGCTGCGAGCGGCAGAAAGACTCATTCGACAACCGTGGCCCCGCCTGATCGATGCGATCGCGCACCTCGTCGACATAGGCGTCGACCGCGGCCTCGCGAATCGCGCCCGCTTCGGCGCGCTGCACGAGCCGCTTGCGCTGCGCTTCGGTCAGCCAACCGCCAATGCACAAATCTTGCGAGAGCGTATTGAGTTTCTCCGCCGCGCGCATCGGATCCTCGCGGGTCCGCGCACAACCGAGCGTCGCGAAGACGCTGGCGGTCAGGCAAAGGCGGGTTGGGGCCAGCATGGCCCGCAGTATGCGCTGAGGCCGGGCCTCGTGACAAAGAAACGCGCCGCGCGGGGCCGGTCGGTCGATCGGATCAGGCCGCCAGCGCCGCAGAAGCGCGGGCCCAGGCATCGTGGCGATCGGCCCAGGCGGCGTGGGCCGGCAGGCCGAAGGCGGCGAGGCGGGGCAGGATGACCTCATGCACCGTGGCGTAGAACA
>JAGQJJ010000084.1 GCA_020430675.1 Myxococcales bacterium | reverse complement strand
CACCCCGGCCCGCGCCTCGCCGCCGGGGCCGGTCGCGCTGGCATAGGCGGCTTCGAGCGCCAGCGCGCGGGCCACGCGGCACGGCTCGCCCGCCTCCAGCGACAGGATCAGCGTGCGCGCCTGAAAATCGCCGGCCCGCACATGGTCGATCAGGCCCAGGCCCAGCGCGACCGACCAGCAGGCGTCGATGCGGGTCAACGCCGCACGCGGCACCGCCGCCTCGTCGCGCCGCGTGAACTGCGTGCCGCGCAGCCGCACCCGCGCCCGGCGCGCCAGCAGCCCGGGCAGCGCGCGGCGGCTCGACTCGGGCAGCGTCATGCCGATCTGATCGAGCACCCCGCGCATGACCTCAAGGCCGCGCTTGAGGCGCCCGCTGATCAACAACTGCGCGCCCGCCTCGCGGGTCAGCTCCAGGCGCCGCACGGGCTCGGCGCCTTCGGCCGCCTCCAGCAACGCCTCGGCCGCTTCGGTGCCGCGCCCGGCGTTGACCCGCGCCCGCCCGAGCCGTTCGAGCAGGTCGCGCTCGGTCGACGCCTGATCGGGCGTGCATTGCGCGCCGCGCAGCTCGCGGTGCAGGGCCAGCGCGTCGGCGTAGAGCGCGGCGGCGCGATCGAAGGCCAGCTTCTGAGCGGCGCGGTCGGCCGACTCCTTGGTCAGCGACCACGCCTGAGCCAGATCGCCCGCGCCGCGGTAATGGGTGACCAGCACCTCCGGCTCGGCCCCGCGGCGCGCGAGCGCCTGGGCGATGTCGAGGTGCACCGCGCGGGTGATGAGTGTCGGCAGCGACGCGGTCACCGCCTCGCGGATGCGGTCGTGATAGGTCTCGAGCGCCGGCTGCGAGGTGCCGCCGCGCACCCGGACGAAGTGCTCGGCGCGCAGGCGACCCAGGCTGCGCGCCGCTTCGCCGCTGGTGCCGGCGGCCTCGAACGCGATGTCCTGCGCCAGCGGCCGGCCGGTGACCGCCACCACTTGCAGCAGCCGTTGCGCGGGCTCGTCGAGCGTCTCGAACCGGGCCCGCACCACGTCATCCACGGTCAGCCCGCTCTCGCCCAGACCGCCGACATGCTGCAGATGCCGCACCAGCGCCTCGATGAAAAACGGGTTGCCGCCCGACTCGCCGGCGATCTGCGTGCCCAGGCGCCAGACATCGTCGCGCTCGCCGAGCAGCGAACGCGCCAGCCGCGCGGCGCTGACCGGGTCGAGCGGGCCGATCTCGATCTCGCGCCGCACCAGCCCCTCGCCCGCCGCGGCAAAGGCGCGCTCGCTGGCGCGCAGAAAATCGCTCGACTCGACCTCTTCCGACCGATAGCTGCCGATCACCAGCAGCGGCGGCGCCTCGGGCGGGCGCAGAAGTTCGGCGAGCAGCGCCGCGCTGTCGGCGTCGCCCCATTGCAGGTCATCGATGT
The DNA here is from genome assembly GCA_020430675.1 of Myxococcales bacterium. The sequence continues at coordinate 8,661 of JAGQJJ010000084.1, read as the reverse complement.
ACAGGATGGGCGTGCACTGATCGGCCAGCCGTGTGAACAGCGTGCGCAGCGCGGCAAACGCCCGGCGCCGCACCTCGCGCGGGTCGAAAGGCTCCTCTTCCGGCGCCGCGCGGTCGGCGATGGCGTCGATGTGCAAGAGCACCGGGAACAGCCGCGTCAAAGCCCGCACGCTGTCGGGCACCAGCGGCTCGACCGCCTCGGGCATCAGCTCGCCCAGGCGGCGCGTCAAGGCGTCGATGATGCCGTCGAACGCCTTGTAGGGCACCGACTCGCGCTCGTAGCAGCGCCCGCTGAGCACCATCACGTCGTCGCGGTCGAGCATGGGGTCGAGGAAACTGCGCACCAGCGCGCTCTTGCCCATGCCCGAGCTGCCGGGCACCGAGACCATCACCGCGCGCCCACGCCGCGCTTCGGTCAACGCCAGCGTCAGGGCCCGGGTCTGCTTCTCACGACCGATCAGCCCCGGACCGTCGGCGGGCATCGAGTGCGGCAGGGGCGCGCTGTCTTCGCGCGTGATGCCCAGCGCCGCGAGCACCTCGTCATCGCCCGGCCGCGCGTCGGGATCGCGCCGCAGCAACGCGGCGCAGAGCGCGTCGAGCTCGGGCGGTATCTCGGGCGCGATCGACGACGCGCGCGGGGCCTCGAAGCGTCGCTTGTCGACGATGATCTTGAACGGCTTGCCGGTGAAAGGAAGCTGCCCGGTCAGCGCCTCGAACAGCACCACGCCCACGCTGTACCAGTCGCTCGCCGCCCGCGGCTCGGCGCCGTCACCCTGCTCCGGCGGCATGTACTCCAGCGTGCCGGTCAGCCCCGCCTCGCGCGGGCGCCGGGCGTCGAGCGGCGTCACCAGGCCGAAATCGAGGACGACCAGCCGCCCCCCGCGCTCGACCATCAGGTTGGACGGCTTGATGTCGCGGTGCAGATGCCCGGCGTCGTGCAAAGCGACCACGCCGCGCGCCAGCTGCTCGAAGGCGCGGCGCAGCCGCTTGGGATCAAGCGTCGGCTCGGCGTCGAACGTCACCCGTGGGCGGACATACTTGAGGAAGTCCACCCCGTCGATGAACTCCATCGTGAAGAACCAGGTGCCGTCCTCTTCGAGCAGGTCGTGCAGGCCGACCAGATTCGGGTGCACCATCTCGGCCAGCGCCCGGAACTCGTCCTTCAGCTTGAGGATGCCGTACGGGCTGTCGCGGCGCAGCGTCTTGAGCGCCACATCGGCCCCGCGGTCACGGTCGTGGGCCAGGTAGACCACGCCCATGCCGCCCTCGCCCAGCCGGCGGGCGAGTTCGAACCGCGAAGTCCCTTGAAAATCCTGGGTCAATTGCTTTTGCTGCTCGCGCGCCGGGCCGGGCCGCATGATAGACGGCCATCGACGCAGCGTCGACCGCCAACGGCTCCGATCATGAACGCGCCATCCAGCTCGCGGGCAGGCGACGCAGCAGACCGCGCACGGCGGCCACGCTGGGCGCCGGCGGCGCCTGGGGGATGACCGCGGGCAGCACCTCGGCCCGCAGGCCGAGCGTCGGCGCCACCGCGTGGGCCGCGAGCAGCCCGGTCTGGCAGGCCCGCTCCAGATACAGCACCGGCTCCGACGTCGCGATCCAGTCGCCGCAGAGCGCGAGGCCCGGCGGACCGGGCGAGACGCGCGGCAAGCGGCTCATCACGCCGGGCGCAAACGCCACATGCGTCGCCGGGTTGCGCAGCACATGCGCGTGCAATCGCTCGCCGACCTCGGGCCAGGCCCAGCGCACCGAAGCGTGCACCGCGTCGATGATCGCGCCGTCGCTCGCCGTCGCCGCGAAGCGCGCCCGGTCGCCGTACAGATGGCACTCAACCGCCGCGCCACCCGTCGCCGCATGCCATCGGCGATAGGGCCGCAGCCAGTGGTGCAGCCAGAAGAAGTTGTCGGCCGCCGCATCGCCGAAGATGCCGGTCGAGGCCCGACCCGGCCCCGGCGGCGCGCTGTACCACAGCCGCACCACCGCGCTCGGCACGCCCTGCGGCACGCGAGCACCGCGCAGCGCCTCGCGCAGCGGGCCGTTGGCCAACCGCTCGAAGGCAGCCGGATCGACGCCGAGCACCACCGCGTCGGCTTCAAAGCGCCGCGCTTCGCCATCGGGGCCCCGGGCGACCACGCCCGCCGCGCGGCCTTCCGCCGTCCAGAGCAGCTCGAGCGCTCGATGCCGCGTCAGCGCCTGCCCGCCCGCCTGTTGCACTCCGGCAAAGAGTGGCTCGGCCACCGCCGCGGCGCCGTCCTGTTCGAGCAGTTCGAAGGCCGAGGCGCGTTTGTCGGCTACGCCATAAAGCCACAGCCCGGTCATGAACGCGGCCAGCGAGACCTCGCCCGGCTCGGCGAAGAAGCCCGAGTGGGTCATCGAGCGCATCATCTGGCGGAACGCCAACGGCCAGCCAGCGATGAACTGCGAGACATCTTCGGCATCGAGGCGCGCCATGTCAGCTCGCGGTTCTAAAGCCATCAGCCGCGTCCACCGCCGCGCGGTGGTCGAGGCCCCGGCGAGGAACAGGTCGGGCCGCCGCAGCGCGTCGAGCGGGCGCAGCATCGACGACGCGGCCATCACATCGGGCAGCCGGCTGTTGCGCACCGAGGCGCCGATCTCCATGAAGCGCGGCGCGTCGCCCGGCGTGCGCAGGATGAGCGCCTGCTCGTCGGTCGGGCTCAGGGCGCCGGCAAGCCCCGTCTCGGCGAGCAGCCGGCGCAGGTTGTCGTACCGCCGCCACACGCCGTGCACGCCGTGCTCCATCGGGAAGATGCACGTGCGCCCGCGCCAGCGCAGCTCGGTCGTGCCCGTGCACCCGAGCCGCCCGCCCGGCGCGTCGGCGGCTTCGAGCAGCACCACATCGGCGCCCGCGCGCTGCAAGGTGTGGGCTGCGGTCAGGCCGGCGATGCCCGCGCCGACCACGACCACGCGGCCTCGGCTCATCGGCGCCTCCGCCGCCAGAAGGTCGAGTTCTCGTCGTCGGTGTAGTCGAGCCACTTGTGGCCGCGGCCGAACTGCATGCCCATGCGCAGCCGGAAGCCGCCCAGGCAGCGCCCGCCCAGGAAGTACCCCGTGTCGTAGAAGCGCACCCGGGCGCGATCGAGCCGGCAGAAGGCGCCCAGGTCAAAGACCTGAAACGGGATCTCGACCAGCTCGTCGATCGCCTTGCCCGCCGAAGCCTCGGCGCTGTCGGGGATCTGCTTGTGCACAAAGACCGGCATCGCCGGCCAATGCTCCTCCGACAAATGGCGGTCGAACGCCCCGAGCAGCGTCGCGCCCAGCCGCCGCGCGTACTCGGGCACCCACGAGGGCCAGAACATGCGCAGCGTCTCGACCACAAACTGCTCCGTCGCCATCGGCTGCGCCTCGCTCCAGGTCGCGCGCAGCGTCATCTGCCGCGCCAGCACCAGGTCGATGATGTTGCGATCGGGCTGCAGCGTGGTGTGCGCAAATCGCTTGGGGAAGCCATACAGCTCGCGCCCCAACGTGATGGCGAGGAAGTTGTCGGGGTACAGCTCGGGGATGAACATGCCCGGCCGCAGCTTGGGCGCGAGGCAGGGCAGAAACGCCGCCGTCTCGTTGTAGGTGAAGGCGTGGCCCTCGCCCTTGGCGTTGCGGCTATAGGTCGAGTTGAAGAAGTTGAACGTCAGCAGGTACCGGCCATCGGTGCCGGGCATGGGGCGCACGCCGCCGGGCAACAGGGCGGCGAGTTGGGCCGGATCGTCCTGCATCACAAAAAGATACATGTCGAACGGATCGGCGACATACGGACCCGGCACCAACTCGGCCTTGGGCGACTGGAAGAAGTCTTCAAAATGCCGCTGGATGCGGTCGCTCTGCTCGTATTGGCCCCGAAGCTGGCGGGCCAGATAGCGGATCAGATTGCGCGAGAAGCGCGGGCTCTCATCGAGCAGGCGGTCGAGCACGGCCTGTGGCATCGACACGATGCGCACCGAGCTGAAGGCTTCGAGGCTCGCCGTGCGCGGCTGCCCGTCGAGCACGGCGACCAGACCGACCACCTCGGGGCCGTGCACCAGCGTGATGAGCTTCTGATCGCGGGTGACGGCGACCTCGCCGTCGAGGAGGAAGAAGACGTAGGCGGCGTCGATCTCCTGCTCGGTGATGCGCCGGCCGGCGGGCACCTCGTGCAGCCGCAGCCCGGTCCGCAGCAGGTCCACCGCCGCGACCTCGACGCCGTTGAAGACCTCCATCTGCAGCAGCCGCTCCAGGGCTTCAGCAGGGATTGGACCTGACATGGCGCCTCCGCCGAGTGGCTCCCGCCGCGGATTGAAGCGCTGCCGATAACACGGGGATCAATCCGGCGCAATCGGGCGCATACCGAACCGGCATGACTTCACCCGAAAAGTACGTGCGTGCGTCCGCCGCGTGTCGCCGAGTCAACCGGCGACGTCGCCGCAGGCCGCAAAAACGTTGGCAAACAAGGTCGGCAACGCCTTGACCGGCGCCGACGAAAAAGCGATGCGCAGCAGCCCGGCGGTGGCGATCACCCCGGTGCTGTACCGTTCGAGCAGCGTGCGCCGAACCGTTTCGGGGTCGGCGTGCAACGGGCGGACGCACATGAAATAGCCGGAGTTGAAAGGCAGCGGCACAAAACGCTCGGCGTACTCGGGGTGCGCGCGCAACTCGGCGCGCACGACGTCGTAGCGGTGGCGCATCACGCCGTATTTTTCGGCCTTCCACTTGGAGTAATCGGGGTGCTGATAGGCGCGCAGCAGCAGCGATTGCCCGGGGTGCGAGGCATTGCTGATCTGACCGCGCACCACGCCCGCCGCCTTGTGCGTCAGCGCGTCGAGCGCCTTGGCATCGGCGCCACCACCGGCGAAGGTCAAGAAGCCGACCCGAAAGCCCCAGACGTAGTCCTCTTTGGTGGCGCCGTCGATCTTGACCGCCAGGACGCCGGGATGGGCGTGGGCCAGCAGCGCAAACAGCGACTCGGTGAAGACACCGTCCTCGAAGACAAGGCCGAAGTAGGCATCGTCGATCAAGGCGATCACGTCGTGGCCCGCCTCGGCCGCGTCCACGAGCGCAGCGACGATGGCTTTGGCCTCGGCGGCCGTCGGCGAGTAGCCGGTGGGGTTGTTGGGGAAGTTGAGCACCACCACCCGCCGCCCGGGCGGGCCGGCCATCACGCGCTCGCGCAGCCCGGCGACGTTGAAGCCTTCGCCGTCAAACGTCGGAAAGGCATCGATCGTGGCGCCGTAGGCATGGGAGAAGATGAGGTTGTAATTGCCCCAGTAGAGATCGGGCGTGATCAGCCGATCGCCCGGGTCGAGGAACATCGACCCCGCCACGCTGAGCCCATGCGTCAGCGCATTGGTGACCACCGGCAGGCTGATCGGCGCGTCGCCCAGGCTGGGGTTCTTGGCCCGCACCATGCCCTGCCAGCACGTGCGCAGCGCCGGCTTGCCATAGCTCGGCGCATAGGTGAAGACGTCGGTCGCCTCAAGCTCGCCCAACGCCGCCAACCCGGGCAGGTGCATCGGCGAGGCGTCCTCTTCGAGCGCGATGCCGATGGTGGCGTTGATGCCTTTGCCCTTGGCTTCGGCGCTCTGCCCGAGGATGCCTTTGCTGGGGAAGTAGATCGACCGACCGCGGGCCGAGAGCATGCGCAGCAGGCGGGGGGGAAGGGTCTCGTTGAGGGCGACGGCGAGCGGGTTCATGGCGGACCTCCGAAGATGCCGGCCGTCACGAGTACCGCATCCAGCGCGCCGGTACCACCGTGTTCGGGGGGGCCGTTGACGCGGCGAGGCCACCCTGACAAATTGACGGCGCGGCGGCTCGGCCGCCCTGGCCTGCTTCGTCGGAGAGATGCCATGCGCGCACTGCGCCTCGCCCTGTGCCTGCTCCCCCTCGCAGCCTGCTCTCGCGCCGATCCCTGCGCCCAGCTCGCGCAGGCCATCTGCGAAGGCGCCGCCAAGGCCGAATGCACCGCGTTTGTCGACCACGAGATGGAGGGCCCCGACGGCAAGGCCCTGGCGCCCGAATACAAGCGTCGGGCCTGCGAGATCGTGGTCCAGGACGAAAAGGTGCTCGCGGCCTACAAGCAGGCGTTTCTCAAGCGAAAAGCAGACGCGCCGAAGCCCTGAGAGCCGTCAGGCGAACGAAGGCAGCAGCATCGCCAGCAGACCATCCGGGTCGTCGATATGCACCCAATGCCCGGCGGTGGGCAGGCGGTGCAGGGTGACGCCGGGCGCGGCCGCGGCGTGGGCGAGGGCCTGGGGGCTGAATCGGTCGCTTCGGCCGGCGGCGAGCAGATGCAGGGCGATGCGGGGCGACGGCCGCTCCAGCAGGGGCCACAGATCAAACTGCCAGTAGTCGGCGAGCAGCGCTTCGACCACATCGAGGTCAAATCGCCAGCGCAGCCCATCGGGACCGCGCTCGACGTTGGTGGTCATCCAGCCGGCCAGCCCGTCCGAGAACCCCAGGTGCTTGAAGTGCGCGGTGACCTGCGGACGGCCCGCGACGGGCATGGGCAGCGCGCGAATGCCGGCGATCACCGCGGCGATCTCATGATCGGCGTCGCCCCCAGCGCGGGTGCCCGGCGGCGAATCGAGCGACCACGCGGCCGAGAGCCCGCCGCCATGGGCCTGAGCGTAGCCGAGCGCCACCTTGCCGCCGAACGAGTGGCCGATCACCACCTCGGGCCGCTGACCAAGCTGCGTGGCGAGGCGGTCGAGATCCTGCGCGCAGGCGGCGACGGTATGCGGCGGGGCCTGCCCATGGCTGTCGCCGTGGCCCCGCAGGTCGACGGTGATCACCTGCCAGCGCGGCCGCGCCGCCGCCAGCCGGCGGGCGAAGCTGGCCCAATTGCGCCGCGAGCCCAGGATGCCATGCAGCAGGAAGACGCTGCGATCAGGTCGGGCCTCGGGCGCGGCGATGCGGTCGAATGCGAGTGGGCTCATCGAGGCAGCATGCCGTCGCCAGCGCCCGCCCACAAGCCCGCCGCGGCCGATGCAAAGCCGCGGTTTGCGCCTTCGCCGTGGGATGACGTAGGTTTCGCTCGACGCGGAGGGAGTCATGAGCACGGCCGAGCAGCGGGAGGGCGCCCCAAAAGGCGAACACCGCGCGCTGCTGATCGGGGTGCAGCGGGGCCTCGACCCGGCGCTGCCCGATCGGCCGGGCACGTGCGCCGCCATGCGCCGCATCGCCGAGCGCCTGGCCGCCGGTGACTGGCAGGTCGACCTGCTGCTCGACGACGCGCCCTCCGATGATCGACGCCCGCTCATGGCCAATATCCTCGCCCGCCTGCCCTGGCTGCGCACGGCCAACCCGGCGCTCTTGCTGTTGTCGGGCCATGTGCGCGATGGCCGCTTTCTGCCGCGCGACGCCCGCGCCGCCCACCTCGACCGCACCGCGCTGCCGCTGAGCGAGTTGATCGAAGCCCTGCCGCCGCGCTCGGGCGTGCTGCTCGACGGGCCGGCCGATCCCGCGCTGTTCGCTGGCGTCGGCTGGGCCCTGGGCGCTGGCGGCGCGGACGCGATCGAGCAGTCGGCGGGCACCCGAGGCCCCACCCGCTTCCTGCGGGCCTTGGTGCGCGGCCTGTCGGGCGAAGGCGCGTCGACGACGGTCAGCGCCGACAGCCTCAGCGGCTACGTGCTCGGGGACGCGCCCGGCGATGAGAGCACGGCCGCGCGACCCTGGCGCATCGGCCAGCTCGACGGCCTGCTGCTCGACGCGGTCGCCGCGACCCCGCGAAGCTGCGCCAACTGCACTGCGGTCATCGAAGACGCCGCCGCCGCGTTCTGCCCCCATTGCGGCGCCGCCCAGCACGGCGTCGAGCTGCTCGAAGGGGGCCGCTATCGGCTCCTGCGCCCGCTCGGCGAGGGCGGCATGGGGCAGGTCTTCGAGGCCCATGACACGGCGCTCGGGGTGCGGCGCGCGCTCAAGGTGATGCGCCTGCCGCCCGGCCTGCCCGACGCCGAGACCGAAGCGCTGCGCGCCCGCATGGTGCAGGAAGCCCGCGCCGCGCAATCGCTCGGCGAGGTCACCCACCACGTGGTGCGCGTCTTTGACGTCGGCTTCTCGCCCGAACGCAGCGAGCCGTTCCTGGTGATGGAGCTGCTCGATGGCATGACCCTGACGCGCCGGCTGGCCGATGGCGCGCTGCCGTTGCCCGACGCGCTCTCCATCGCCCGCCAGATGGCGCGCACGCTGGCCCTGGCCCACGCCCGCACCATCGTTCACCGCGACCTGAAGCCCGACAACATCATGTTGGTGGCGCGCGACGGGCGACCCGACTTCGTCAAGCTGCTCGACTTCGGCCTGGTGAAGATGGAGCACGCCGACGTGCAGACCGCCTCGGGCCGGCTGATGGGCACGCTGCAATACATGCCGCCCGAGCAGCTTCGCGGCGAGCGCATCGACGCGCGGGTCGACGTCTTCTCGTTCGGCGCGGTGCTCTACGAGATGTTGAGCGGCCAGCGCGCCAACCCGGGGCGCACGCAGCAGCAGATCTTCGCGGTGCTGCTCGACCGAGGCGTGCGCCCGCTGAGCGAGGTGGCCCCGCAGGTGCCCCCCCCGATCGCGGCGCTGGTCGACGCCTGCCTGCAGCTCGACCCCGACGCGCGGCCGGCCGACGGGGCGGCATTGATCTCGGCGCTCGAGGCGTTCGACCCGGGCTCGCGACCGAGCCTGCCGCTGA
>JAGQJJ010000846.1 GCA_020430675.1 Myxococcales bacterium | reverse complement strand
TCGGGCCCCGCCGGCCCGCGCAGGCCGGTGGGATCGCCCACCCAACGCCCCTGCGCGTCGATGACCGGCACGTCGCCGATCGAGACCGACTGCGGGTGGATGTCGCCGGTGACCTCGGTCGCCACGTCGGCCACAAAGCAGGCCGGCACCTTGGCGAGCGCCGTGCGTGGGCTCAGCTCGGGCCCGGCGTCGATCGACACGCCCAGCCAGACATCGCCGCGAAACATGTTGCCATCGAGGCGCAGCCGGCCGCCGATCGGCACGGCGTAGTAGCCATCGGTGAACTCGACGTCCGGGTGCACCTCGTCGAAGAGCGGCGCGCCGCCGCGGGCCGCCCCGTACAGCCGCACGCGCACCGAGTGCACGCCGGCGAGCGGCACCCCGCGCGCGTCGATGACCAACCCCTCCTGCACGAAATAATCGGGCACCGCCCGAGCCCGCCCAGGCAGCGCGCAGACCGCGGCCAAAGCAAGCCACGGCGCGACGCCGGACCAGAACCTTCGCATGGCCTCCCCCCTCTCGGCTGAGCCGAGTGTAGCAAGATGCTCGGGAAGCGTCTCTGGCCTCGCGCGCCGTTCGGGTGCCGAAACGCGGTCGCCAGGGCATGCCACCCGTGGGTGACGCGACGGGCTCTCAAGGCCGCCTGCAGTTCACCTTTCGCTTGGCGCGGTGTTTGCTAACTCGGCTGGCCAGAACGGATTTGAGCCTGGCCGGTGGGCTCTGTCGGCGTGGGAGGGGCGCCGGCCGCCGGCCAGGGAGGTGCCGTTGGCGAATCGGACGGCCCCACGGCGGTCCGGTCGCGGACCGGTTCTGGCGTCCGCGCCAACGGCCCCTCGCATCGCGTGTCGTCGCAAACCCACGGCCCGAGGAGGCTTCGATGTTTTCATTGCTGCTCACCCTGACCCTCGCCGCGCCGGCGAGCCTGCTCCAGGCACCATCCCATCCACCCGCCAAGGACCATCGCGCCTGGACCCAACCGACGCAGTCGCGCATGGCCGGCCATGAGAACATGTGCCCCGCCCCGGGCCATTCACCGGGGGGCATGGATTGCGAGACCATCTGGCGACAGGTTGAACCGGGCGCCAACCTCTGCTTCCTGCACGAGCGCAAGAGCCATACGCAGATGAAGGTCTTCTTCACCTTCTACGTGGCCGACAAGATGCAGCGCCGCACCACCTGCACTCGGCGCAACGGCCCGCCGGTCGTGACCGACGGCGAGTTCAAGTGGCGCAAGCACGACGTGGGCCGCACGAGCTGCAGCTACTTCACCGGGCTGACCCGGCCCCGCGAATGCGAGCAGCGCATCATGAGCATGTTCAACAACCTCGCCCCGCGCTTCCCGCCGCTGCCCGGCGTTGAGACCGGTCGCGACGTCTGCCCCCGCCCGCTGCTCTGACGCGCCGCCGCTGCGTCGCCGCATGTCTCGGTGAGACGCCAAAAGTGAGGTGTGCGGGTCTCACCTTACGGTCTCAGCGGGCTCATTTCCTCGGTTTGGCAGGCCTTTTGCGGTTGGATCAACTTATGCAGTCCTGGGCGGCAGGCCAGGAGGTTGGTGATGATCCGTGCCGTGCTCGCCCTGTTTGTGACCCTCGCGGTCGTCGGCTGCGCCGATGAGCCGCTGCCCGAGTCGGGCAATGCCGCCGCCGGGTATGCGGGGCACGCCGAGCCCGCCGACTTTGCGCCGACGGTGGTCACCAAGTCGACGCCGCTGGGCGTGCCGGGCAGCTTCGACGGGCACACGGTGATGGACGATGCCTTCCTCAACGCCTCCGATGCCATCACGGTGGCGCAGTTGCAGGCGTTCTTGGAGCGCACGCCCTACGGCAACCGAAGCTGGGTCGCCGACGCGGTGACGCCCGATGGCCGGCGCGCCTCGCAGGCCATCATCGACGCCTGCCGCGAGTTCGACATCAACCCCATCGCCGTGCTCGCCCGCATGCAGGTCGAGCAGCGGGCCATCTCGACGACCAGCCCGATCAGCACCCATGCCCGCGATTACACGCTGGGCTGCGGCTGCCCCGACAACCAGGCCTGCAACACCGCGTACAAAGGCATGTACAAGCAGGTGCAATGCGGGGCGCGCACCATGCGCGGGCGCTACGAAGACTCGGAGGATGGCAGCGGCGAATGGCGTCGCGGGCGCACGCGGCGCACGCTGGATGGCTATGACATCACGCCGACCAATCATGCCACCGCCTCGATGTATGCCTATACGCCGTGGCGCGGCAGCACGAGCAACAAGATCGGCAACTGGCTGGTGTGGAACATCACGCTCAAGTACGCGCAGCACTTCGCCGACGCGGGCGTGGCGTTGCCGCAGGGCGACAGCGCGCCCTCGGGGCCGCGGCCGGGCGCCTGGATCGGCGAAGCCTGCGGCGGCGGCACGTGCAGCTTCAGCAACAGCTTCTGCCTCGACGGCGCCTCGGCGTCGATGTGCAGCCAGTCGTGCGAAGGCTATTGCCCCGACAAGGATGGCTATGCGGTGACCTTCTGCGTTGATGCCAGCCATTTTGGCGGAATCGATTCCAGCCATTTGATCAATGCGTCCGCCTTGGTCTGCAGCAGTGCCACAGCCCTGTTCGAATGTCTCTTCGCCATGATGGATTCTCCTTCTTGTCTAG
>JAGQJJ010000845.1 GCA_020430675.1 Myxococcales bacterium | reverse complement strand
CCTTCGCCCTCACCTTCGCCTTCGCCTTCGCCTTCGCCTTCGCCTTCGCCGCCGACGCCCATGTCGCCGCCGGCCGGCAGGCAGAAGCCGCTGGAGTGACAACGGAAGTTGTCCGGGCAGGAAACCTCGGCGCTGCACTCCTGGCTGCAGAACTGCGCGCTGTTGAGGCTCACGCAAACCGAGCTGGCGCAGTCCGAGTTGCCGCTACAGGACTCGCCAAGTCCGGCGCCATCGCCGCCACCGCCGCCGCTATCGCACGCGACCATGGCCAGAGAAATGAGGGCCATCGTCGAGGCCCGGAGGATGAACTCACGCATCAAGGGTCTCCCCATAGATCCCAGGTCTGTGTCAGATGGCCTACTACGACTGCGCACTCCAGTGCAAAAACCTGCCCGTGGTCAATTCTTCTCACCTCTCGGGGTGGCGCACCGCGGGCCGCGCAGGACCATGACGGGCATGAGGACGATCAAAAACCGTCGCGCTGTAGCGAAAGATCAGGCGGGCGCGATCAGGTGAGTGTCAGGAGGCCGTCGGCGAGCAACTCCGCGGCCAGCTCGCTCTCTTCGCCCGGATCGGCGCCCGCGGCGCGCAGGGCGGCGGCGGCGGCGGCCCAAGGTTGCGGCCTGGCCAGCGCCACCAACACCTCGATCAGCCCCTCGCCGGCGATCGACAGGCCGACCGACTCGGCCCGCTCCACCAGCAGCGACTCGCTGTGATCCGCCGGATCGAGCTCCGGCGCGGCGATCGCGATCACAGGATCGAGCAGCGCCGCGACCGGCCCACCGGCATGCCCGCGCAGCGTGGCGTCGGCCGCCTGCCATGCGGCCAGGGCGCCTTCGGGGGCAAAAAAGCCGTCGGCCCAGGGCGCGCGCCCCCAAAGCGAAGCGGGCGTGGGGGTCGGCGGGATCGCGGGTCGCGCTGGCGCCCGGCGAACGCGCGCGATGGCCTGCTCGATGCGCGCCATGAGCGTCACCGTCGTGCCGTGGGCCGCGAGAAAGGCGGCAAACGCCATCGCCAGCGAGCCGCGCTGCTGGATGCAGTCATGAAAGGTCGGCGTCGAGAAGAAGGCGTCGAGCGTGCCCGCCTTGCCTGGCCCGGCGGCCAGCGCGCTGGCGACCGGGAACTCTTCGAGCAGGGCCTGCAATCCGCGCGTTCGGCGCAGTGGATCGGCCGCCCAGCGGCGTCGATCGGGCGCCACCAGCCAGCTCTGCTCGGCGGCGGTCAGCGGCACATCGACCAGCGCCTTGGCCACGTCGGCGTAGACCGCGTCGACCAGGGCCGGGTCGTACAGCATGCGCACGACCACCCGTTGCAGCGCCAGCGCAGTCACGCGGCGGCGGCCCGGCGGCGGGCGAAGGGCGTGCCGGCCAGGGCGCGCTCGATGCGGCGAAAGCCCGGCACGCATTGCGCGATCGGGTTGCGCTCGCACTCGAAAACCACCGCCCGCAGGTTGCTCGCCCGCGGCCCGAGCGCCTTGAGGATGGCCCAGGTGTCGTCGAGCACGTTGGGCGTATGGTCGTCTTCGACCAGCCGCAGCCCGTCCACCTCGCGGAAGCTGGCCCCGGCGACGTGCACCTCGATCACGCGCTCGGCGGGAAACCCATCGAGCCCATCGAGCGCCGCGTGCCCCGTCGCGCGCTGGTAGATGGCCAGATGCGCCGCGTCGAGCAGCAGCCCGGTGTCGGCGTAGGCGCAGACGCGGGCGAAGAAGTCGAGCAGATGCAGATCGCCGAGGAAGACATGGCCCGGCGGGTTTTCGGGCAGCACCTCAAAGCCCGTCGCCGCGCGCAGCGCGATGATGCCGTCCGCCATCGCGCGCGCCGACTCGTCGGTCAGCACCGGCGGCAGCAACAGCATATGGCCGCGCTCGCGGGGGCCGAAGTGCCAGAGCCCCGCGTCGCCGCAGAGCCAGGCCGGGCGCAGCGTCGCCGCCGTCGCGCGCACCGCGTCGAGCCAGGGCGCGTCGAGGTCTTCGGGCTCGTCGAGGTTCACGTCGAGGAAGTGATAGGTCGTCGCCCGCCCGGCGGCGCACCAGCGGCGCGCGTCGGCGTCGAGGCCCTTCTCGATCTCGACGCCCACCTCCAGGAAGGCCGCATAGCCGGGGTAGCGCTGCCGCAGCGACTCGACATCAAGCGCGCCCGTCGCCTGGCCCGCGCCGTACTCGGTCGAGACGCCGATGCCGAGGAAGGGCAACGCTTCGGCGCGCGCGAAGAAGTCGCCTTTCATCGCCGCCTTCGCCGCGGAACGGCCACCGCCACCGCAAAGAGCAGCAAGAGCGGCCAGCCGGGCACGCCGGGCGCGGTCTGGCCGCAGCCGCCGCCCAGATGATCGGACTCGGCGTCGGCCGGCGCGCCACCGTCGACGTCGGGCGTGCCGGGCGGCGGCAGGTCGATCGGGTCGACGCCGCCATCGCTGGCGATCGGCGCCGGGCCGCGATCGGGCTGCACCGGCGGTCGCGGCCCGGCGTCGGCCGGCGACGGCGCATTCGGCGGCGCCTCGGGCGACAACCGCAGCTCGGCCACCGCAAACGTCGGGTCGCCCGCGCCCGCGTCGGGCACCGGGTACAGCCGCAGCCGGGTCAGCGTGCCCGACCAGCCGGGCCCGAGCGGAATGCGCTCGTAGAC
>JAGQJJ010000844.1 GCA_020430675.1 Myxococcales bacterium | reverse complement strand
TGCGCAGCTCGGCGAGCCACTTGAGGCGACGGGTCGTCCAGTGCCTCGGCAGGCGGCCAATCCAGGCGACGCCGCTGTCGCGCAACGGCGCCGCGGCGTTGACGCCGCGTTGCACGGCTTCGCGGATCAGGCCAGTGCGCAAGGCGGCCAGCGCGTCGAGGCGTTCGTCGAGCGTCGCCGCGAGCGCTTCGATGGCGCCGGCGCGCCGGCCGAGGTCGGCGGCGATGGCGCGCTGCTCGGCCGGTGGTGGCACCGGCACCATGCGGGCGTAGGTCTCCGCGCGTGAGAGGCCGGGCACGCCGGTGTCGCGGGAGACATCGTCGAGGCCCAGGCCTTCGAGCAGCCACGCGATCCAATGCAGGTCGTGCGCGGTGTGACGGCGGTCGATGTAGAAGGCGGTGTCGATGCAGAAGCACGCGACCTCGCTGTAATGCACGCGGCCGAACGAGCCTTTTCGCCCCAGCACGATCGCGGGGCCGTCGGTATTGGCCTGGTCGTGCCATCCGTCGCGGCCGCCGGAGCCGTAGACCGGTACCGCGCCGGGCACGCGGCGGTCGCGGGGCAGGGCGCCGCCGTAGTCCATGCGGGCCACCTGCTTGAGCCGCAGCGCCGTCCAACCGGCGGGCAGCCGCGACAGGCGCTCATGGCCGGCCGCGTCGGAGGGGCCGCTGCGCATCAAGCGAGGATCTCGTCCAGCAGGCGCAGCGCGCGGGCTTCGAGGGCGCGCAGGTCTTCGGCGATGGCCGCCACCGGGCGCGGATCCTGGTAGGTGTGGAAGACGCGGTCGACGTTGATTTGGTAGCCGACATGGGCCTTCTCGGGTTCGGCCCAGGCGTCGGGCGCGTAGGGCAGCACCTCGCGGGCGATCCATGCGCCGAGCGGGGCGGCGAGCGGCACGTCTTCGGTATCGCGCTGCGCCGGATCGGACTCGGGCTCGCCTTTTCGATCGCGGCAGACTTCGCCGCGCGGATCGGGCTGGGCCAGGGCTTGCACCAGCGCCTTGCGCAGCGTGCCGGTGAGGCTGATGCCATGTTTCGCGAGCGCGGCGCCGAGCGCGCGCTGGAAGTCGGGCCGGTTGAACCAGACCTGCTCGCCCAACTCGGCCAACGCCGCCAATACCGCGGCCTCGCGTTCCGGGTCGGGCGCGTCATCGCTGCGCCGCCCGCGCGTCAGCGCCGTCCACTGCGCACTCTGGCGCAGCCGGTCGAGGCGCTCGGCGTCGACCGCAAAGTTGCAGCGCAGCGGGCGCTGGATGAGCACCCGCCGGAAGCCGAACTCGAGGTCGTCGAAGATGCGCACGTGCTCGCCGGGCACGAAGTCGGCGTGCAGTCGCGTCAGCGCGCCGATATGGGCCGCGGTCATCTCGTTGCGCTTGTCGCCGAGCGAGCGCGCCATGCGCTGGCAGAACGCGGTGCCGTTGATGAGCTGCACCTTGCCCGCCCGCCGCGGGTGCTTGCGGTTGGTCAGAATCCAGAGAAAGGTCTGAATGCCCGTGTTGTAGAAGATCTGCTCGGGCAGGGCGACGATGGCTTCGAGCCAGTCGTTTTCGATGATCCAGCGCCGAATCTCGCTCTCACCCGAGCCGGGCGGGCCGGTGAACAGCGGCGAGGCGTTGAAGACCACCGCGATGCGCGAGCCGCCCTCTTCGGCCGGGCGCATCTTGGCGATCATGTGCTGCAAGAACAGCAGCGAGCCGTCGCTGACCCGCGGCACGCCGGCGCCGAAGCGGCCGGCGAAGCCCTTCTGATTCATCTCGCGTTTGACCTCGGCCTCGTACTTCTTCCAGCTCACGCCGTAGGGCGGGTTGCTGATGCAGTAGTCGAAGTGCCGATCGGCGAGGCCGTCTTCGGTGAACGAGTTGCCGAACTTGATCTGCGCCGCGTCGTGGCCGCGCAGCATCATGTCGGCGCGGCAGATGGCGTAGGACTCGGGGTTGATCTCCTGCCCGAAGACGTCGAGCGCGGCCTGCGGGTTGAGCTCGCTGAGGTACTCTTCGGCGACCGAGAGCATGCCGCCGGTGCCGCAGGCCGGGTCGTACATGGTGCGCTGCACGCCGGGCGTGCGCAGGGCTTCGCGGTCTTCGTTGAACAGCAGGTTGACCATCAATCGGATGGCGTCGCGGGGCGTGAAGTGCTCGCCGGCGGTCTCGTTGGACTGCTCGGCGAACTTCCGGATCAGCTCCTCGAAGATGTAGCCCATCTCAAGGTTGCTGACGGCGCGTTTTCCGGGCGGCGCGTGGCCGGGCGGGTAGAGGTCGAAGCCGGAGAACGCGCGCAGCACCGGTTGCAGCAGGCCGCGATCGACCATGAAGTCGATGCGCGCCTCGAATCGAAAGCACTCGATGATCTCGCGGGCGTTTGCCGAGAAGCCGGCGATGAAGCGCCGCAACGCTTCGCCAAGCGGGGCTTCGCCATCGACGACGCGGCTGAAGGTGAGGCCGCTGGTGTTATAGAAAGGCGCGCCCGACGCGGCGAGCAGCCGCGCGTGCCGTTCGCGCGCGGGGCGGCCTGCCGTCGATCGCTCGGCGGCCAGCACCGCCTCGCGGGTGTCTTCGAGCACGCAGTCGAACCGCCGCAACACGGTCAGCGGCAGGATGACGCGCCCGTATTCGGACTGGTTGAAGTCG
>JAGQJJ010000843.1 GCA_020430675.1 Myxococcales bacterium | reverse complement strand
CGCGCTGGGCGCGTTTGGCGGCGGCGACGGCGGCGTCCACGGTGGGGTGCACGCCCCGGCCGCCGATGGCTTCACCCCGGCCGTGGCGCAGCGCGGCGGGCGCGCGCGGCGATGCGTCGGTGGCCAGCTTGGCGACCACCTGCTCGACGATGCGCGCGATCTGTCGCTCGTCCACGGCTTACTCCTTGCGGTAGAGCACCGCGCCGCCGACTTCGAGGATGTCGACGATCGCCATGATCGTCGCGTCGACGGGGCGGTCCTTGGTGGCGGTCGTCTGCCGGGCGGACGAGCCGCTGGCGTACAACACCACCTCACCCACGCCCGCGCCCACCGCGTCGACCGCCACCACGCCGCCGTCCTTGACCGCGCCGGTGGCGAGGTCGATCGGCGCGACCGCGAGGAGCTTGAGCCCGGTGAGCTCTTCTTCCTTGCGCGAGGCGACGACGGTGCCGATGACCTTGCCGATGATCATCGGCGGGCCTACTTGGCGTCAGCGGGCACGCGACCGAGCGGCAGCGAGAGGTCGATGTTGGCGTGCGGGCGCGGGATGACGTGCACGCTCACCAACTCGCCGACGCGCTCTGCGGCGCGGGCGCCGGCTTCGGTGGCGGCCTTCACCGCCGCGACGTCGCCGCGCACGATGGCCGTCGTATAGCCGCCGCCGATCTTTTCGAAGCCGACCAGCTCCACCTTGGCCGCCTTGACCATCGCGTCGGCGGCCTCAACCATGGCCACGAAGCCCCGGGTCTCGATCATGCCCAGCGCGTCCGCCATTGGAACCTCCAAGTGTGCGGGTTCGTCCCGCGTGGCTCATGCCCCCCGGCTGCCGGTGGGCGATCAGTGGTCCTTGAACTTGGGCGGCGCAACGCCGGTGACCGATTCGATCGCCGCGGTGGCCGCGTCGCGCGCCGAGTCGATCTCCGACTCGGTGCCCGAGAGATAAAGCCGCCCGAAGGCGCCGTAGGGGCGGATGTCGATCAGATAGATGTCGGCCGCCTTCTCCGCCTCGTTGGCCGCCAGCGTCACATAGGCCGCGGGCATGGTCTCGAGGATGAACAGCGATTGCCCGGGCAGGATCATGTTGCCGCGGCTGTTGCGGTTGATGATCTGCGTCTGGTAGGGCTCGACCGCGCGGATGATCTGGCTGCTGACCACCTGCGGTTTCATGCGCTCTTCTTCTTTGCAGCCGAGGCCGTCGAGAATGGCCCGGCCGGCGCTCATCACCTCGCCCTTGTCCCAGTCATGCACTTCGAGCAGACCGAAGGCGCGCTCGACGACCTGCACCGCCGGCACCACGGTCGTGGCCTTGAGCGCGGTGTCGGTGATCCGGTTGATGGCGATGCCGGGCGAGATCTCGACCCAGAGCGAGGCCATCTCGGGCACCGGGAGGAAGCCGCGCGAGGTCTTGCCGATATAGCTCGTCAACTGGGGTTGCAGGCTGTCGAGGAAGACGTAGGCGCGAAGGGTGATGCTCATTGGGCCTCGCGGTGATGCTCCAGAAGAGGGCCGCCAGCAAATCGGGCGGACCCTAGCACACGGGCGTATCGGTCACAAGACGCGGCGGTCAAGCGGCGGTCAGACCGAGAGCGGCGATTGGATGAGCCAACCGAACTCTTCGGCTTTCTCGATCATCTCTTCGTCGCCGTGGTCGATGACGATGCTGAGGCCCTCGCAGTTTTCGAGCAGCTCGAAGTCGTTCATCGAGTCGCCCATCGCCAGGATCGGGCTGCGGCCGACGGTGTCGAGGAACAGCTCGCGCTTGCCTTCGCCGATGGGCGCCGGGTCGACGATGCGGTCGGTGTAACGGCCGCCCTGAAGCTGCAGCTCGATGCCGAGCACGCGCTCTTCGGGGAAGCCGATGCGCCGGGCGAGGCCGCGCACGACGTAGGCGTTGCTGCTGGTGATGATCCAGGTCGAGAAGCCGTGTGTCTCGAGCGCGCCGATGAGGTCCACCATCTCGTGGTAGACGCGCACGCCGGTGGGCACGACCAGGCCGCCAAACGGCGGGCCCGAGGGGATGTCTTCGTGGCTCAACGGGCGGTCGAGCTCGTAGTCGAGCACCTCGTCGACGAGGTCGATCACGGTGCGCTCGTGCATGCCGCGCATGAGCCGGCAGGCGAACAGGTAGGCCGACTCGCGGCCTTCGGTCTCGCGCAGCGTCTCGTAAACGCCGAGCATGCCCGCGCGGTAGCGGCGGAAGGCAGCGGTGTCGCGCACTTCGGGGTCGCTGCGACCGGCGACGGCTTTGTAGGCCGCGTTGAGCGCGTCGCGGCCGAGGCGATCGGGCACCAGGCTCTGCCAGAAGCCGCGGTCGGTGTTCAGGCGCCGCCGCGTGATGATGTAGCGCATCATCGCTTCGCCGATGTCGTTGTGAATCAGCGTGTTGTCGCAGTCGATGGTCACCAGCGGCGGCCGCTCGGCGTCGTAGTCGGGGCTCTCGATGCCGTACCGGGCGATCAGATCGCAGAGAGCGGCGTGAACCTCGGGACGCCAGGCGCCTTGCGCCAGCGGCACCTCGCGGTGCGGTGCTTCGATCATGTCAGGCTTCCGTTCAACGATGTCGTCGGCGCAGACCGACGGGCAACAGGAGCAGGGCAAGGAGCAGGAGGGGCGCAAACGTGTGGGG
>JAGQJJ010000842.1 GCA_020430675.1 Myxococcales bacterium | reverse complement strand
CATGATCGCGAGGCGTCGTGGGCCATCGCCGACGCCGCTGAGCGAGATCGAGGCGTAGACCACACCGGCGGCCCAGGCGGGCCAGGCCAGCACCACCAGCCACATCACCGCCAGCGGGCGCGCGATGCGCACCTCACCGATGCGGGCCAGGCAGATGAGCAGGGGCACCGCGCCGACGCCAAGCTGCCAGGCCAGCTCACCGACGCGCACGAGCAGGATGGCGCAGGCCGAGGCCCAGGTGCCGGGGTCGGCCACCGAGCCGTTGCGGTGCAGGGCGGCGAGCGCGTAGGCGCCGGCCTGGCTGAGCGCGGGGCCGAGGGCCCACAGGCCGCCGAACAGGGCGAGGGGGGCGAGCACCTCGACGGCGAGGCGCCACCGCGGCCAATCCGCGGGCAGCGGCGACTGGCCGCGCAGGGCGCGGGCGAGCCCGGCGGTGGGCAACGCGGTGGCGGCGAGCAGGAAGACGAGGGGGAAGAACGACAGCAAAAACGAGGTGGCGGACATCTCAGAAACTCCTTGTGGCTCCTGTAATGTCCATCCGCAGATTTCGGCGAGTGTTGCGCAGAAACCCGAATTATTTTTCAAACACTAATGAATACAGGCTCTTGCGCACTCGCGCGGCAGGTTCTTCTGAAAGGCCTGAAATCCTGACGGCCAGCGTTCGGCGCCGGGCAGCGCAGCGAGCCAGTCGTCGGCGCAGAGGTCGGCGAGGGCAAACGGGCGGCCATTCCAGGTGCCGATGAAGGCGATGGGGCGCAGCTCGGGCACGCACCAGTTGGCGCGCATGGCGTGCAAGGCGGCGACGTGCCAGAGCGTGGATTCAATCGTGCGTTCACGTTCCGGTCGGGCGCCGGGCGGGCCGATGCGGGCGTGCTCGATGCGGATGTACGGGTCTTCGCCGCGCAGCGCCTCGGGCATGATGAGGCTGTTGTGGCAGCCGGCGTCGATGCGCAGGTTGCTGAGCATGGCGGCGCAGTGCTGGACCTGCCAGCCCAGGTAGGGCGTCAGGCCGTGCAGCAGCCAGCCGAGCGCGAGGGCGCGGGCGGGCCAGGTTGCGGGTCGAGGCGCGCGGGGGCGTCCGCGGCGGTCGCGCAGGAAGCGCACCGTCAGCGCGCTGATGCCGCCGAAGCCCATCGCGGCGACCCACGCGCGGCCGTCGGGCACGCCGCCAGCGGCCAGGGCATCGACGGCGCCGCCGAGGATGATGCCAAGCGCGATCATTGGCCCGCTGCCGCGCAGGGCGCGTCGCCAGCGCAAGACGTCACGGGGCGGCGTGGCGGCGGCGTAGCCCGAGAACATCACCGCGAAGAACGCCGGGGCCAAGGTCACGGTGAGCGGCAGGTGGAAGACGATGCCCAGCGGCCACATCCAGCGCGCGCCGCGCCAGACGGCAAAAGCCAGCGCCAGCTCGGTGGCGACGGCGGCGAGGGGCAGCAGATGACCGGCGTCGACCAACGGCGCGAGCAGGTTGTAGCGCGCGGCGATCACGTCGACCGCGTGCGTGGCGCAGCTGATCGCCGGGTCGAAGAAGTCGCGGTTGAGCTTGTGAAACGCGGCGAGCGCGTAGGTGCCGGCGGTGATCAGACGCACGGCCGCGAGCGCGGTCGACGCGCGCCTTGTGGCGGTGCCGGCGGCGCCGATGAGCGCGACCAGCGTCAAGTAGAGCGATTGCGTGAGCACATCGCGCAGCAAGAGCAGCGGCCACGCCGTGCCCACCGCGCACAGCGCGAACGCGGTCACCGCCGGCCGGCGCAATAGCCAGAGCGCGCCGATGGCTTCGATGAGGCCGGGCAGCCACCAGCCGGGCTGGCGGATGTCGGGCAGCGTCAGGTGAATGAGCGAAGCAACGGCCAGCGCGCGGCCCCAATGCCGCAGGCGGGGATCGGCGCGCAGGAGCGCGTCGCGAAGGCGAGCGAAGAGGGCCACGCCACGGGTATACTGCGCGCCGCGTCGAACGGACCAGGAGGTTGCCATGAGCACGCGTGCGTTCGTGCCGGTCGGGTGCGCGGTCGTCACCGTCTCCGATACGCGCACGTTCGAGACCGACAAGTCGGGGGCGGTGATCGTCGATCGCCTCACCGCGATGGGCCACCCCATCATCGACCGCCGCATCGTGCGCGATGAGCAGTCGGTCATCACCGAGTTGGTCGCCGAGTACGTCGACCGCGATGACGTGACGGTGGTCGTGCTGACCGGCGGTACCGGCCTGACGCGGCGCGACGTGACGCCCGACGCCATCGCGGCGCTGGGCACGAAGCATATCCCCGGGTTTGGTGAGCTGTTTCGCTGGCTGAGCTACGCCGATATCGGCTCGTCGACCATTCAGTCGCGCGCCGATGCGTGGCTGTGCGGCACGACGCTGGTCTTTGCCCTGCCCGGTTCAACCGGCGCGGTGACGCTGGCGATGGATCGCATTCTGGTCGAGCAGCTCGACGCCCGGCACCGGCCCTGCAACTTCATCGAGCTGTTGCCGCGCATTCTCGGCTGAGCGCTGCCTATTTGCGCAGCTCGTCGAGGCTGTCCTCTTCGGGCGCGGCCATCTTGCTCGGCGCGGGCGCGGCGGCGGGGCGGGCCTTGGCGCGCACCGGCTCGGCGGCCTGGGCCTCGTCGCCCTGGGCCTGCGAAAGCACC
>JAGQJJ010000841.1 GCA_020430675.1 Myxococcales bacterium | reverse complement strand
GCGGACCATATCGGCCGACCCCCGCCCTTCACCCTGCGCGTCAGCGGCCTGCGCCCTGCGGCCGGCGCCGGCTTTGTGGTCGCGCGTTGTGGGGCCATCATGACCATGCCCGGCCTGCCACGGCGCCCGGCGGCGGTCGACATCCACCTCGACCTCGGCCCGGGCGGGCAGGCCACGATCCTCGGGCTGAAGTAGCCCCATCAGAAAAAATCGGCGGGCCCATGTAACGCGGCGACCGCGCGTGCGTAGTCGACCGCAGTGAGGTCCATCTCACGCCACCAGGGGAGTATTCGAGAGATGACACGTGTATCGAAGTGGATGTTGTTCCTTTGTTTCCTCGGGCTGGTCGCCGCCGGTTGTGACGACGGCTCCAGCGATAGCGCCGACATGAGCGTCGGCGGCGAGGGCGAAGGCGAGGGCGAGGGCGAAGGCGAGGGCGAAGGCGAAGGTGAGGGCGAAGGCGAAGGTGAGGGCGAAGGCGAGGGCCAGAACCCGTACTACGATGGCACCGAATCGGCGCGTCTCGGCGCGCCGGACAATGAAGCGATGTGCGCCACCTGCCACAGCAACGACGGCACCCAGGACGGCTACTCGGGCAACACGCTCAAGGACATCGCCTATCACACCTCGTTCAAGGGCGACGACACGGCCACCCTCCTCGACGGCTCCAACGCCTGCATCACCGGCTGGATGGGCGGCACGGCGCTGACCGAGGAGAGCGCCGAGTGGGCGGCCCTCGGCGGCTACATCCGCTCGATCTCGGCGATGGACCAGACGACGCCCAACGCGATCGCGCCGGAGGTGCTCGCCGACGAGGCCGCCTATGAGGCCGCCTACGCAGGCGGCGACGCGGCCGCGGGCGAGGCCAGCTACAACCTCGCCTGCGCGCGCTGCCACACCGAGGAGCTGACGATCAACAACCGCCCCGCGTACTCGCTGGAAGTGCTCAAGAACTTCCCCGCCGGCCGCATCGCTCAGAAGGTCCGCACCTCGGGCCCGCCGCCGTCGGGCATGAACGACATGGCGGACACCACCCCGGGTCCCATGCCGTTCTTCGAGCTGAAGGATCTGCCGCACGACGACCTCGCCGACATCATCGCCTTCATCAAGCAGTGATGCGGAGCGCGCGCTGGCTCTTGCTCTGGGCCTGGGCCGGCGCGCTCGGCTGTTCGTCTCCAGACGACGCGGCCGTTGATGCCGGCGCGGATGCGGCCGCGACCTGCGACCGCAACACCTGCACCGCCGGCTGCTGCACCGCCGATGGGCGGTGCATTCGCGACACCGACGACAACATCTGCGGCATCGACGGCCGCGCCTGTGCGCCCTGCGAAGCCGGCGAGACCTGCATCGGCGGCGTCTGCACCATCCTGTTCGACACCGCTGAGGATTGCCGGCCCGAGACCTGCCGCGGCTGCTGCGTCGACCGACGTTGCGCCGCGACCCCATCCGACACCTACTGCGGCCTGCCCGGCGGCCAATGCACGCTGTGCCTGTCATGGCAGGAGTGCCGCAACGGAGTCTGCGAACTCGATGAGAACCGCTGCGGCCCGCATAACTGCGATGGCTGCTGCCGCAGCGGCTATGTCTGCGAGCGCAACACCGACGTGCACGCCTGCGCGGTGGGCGGCATGTACTGCGAAGACTGCATCGAGTCGGGCTACCTCGAATGCGTCGACGGCGTCTGCGTGCGCTGAGCCACGCTCACGGCGCGTCGCGCACCACCCGAAAGCCGACATAGGCTGCGCGTTGGGCGGGCGCCAGCAGGTCGCGTTGCAGGTCGCTTGGCTCGACGGTGGCGTGCACCACGCTGCCACCGATGATGGTCGCGCGGGGTCGGCCACCGGGCCCGGCGACGGTCTCAGCCGTCCATTCGGCGACGTTGCCGACCGCGTCGCAGAGCCCCTGCTTCGAGCGCCCGGCCGGCAACGTGCAAACCGGCACGGTGGTGCGCCGCCCGCAGCCATAGCCCTCGGCGTTCGCCAACGCCGCGTGTTGGCAATCGGCCGGTCCGCCGCCCCACGGATAGCCATCGCGCGCCTCGCCGCCCCGCGCGGCGTGCAGCCACTCGGCGGGCGAGGGCAGGCGGCCGCCGACATAGCGCGCGAACGCTTCCGCCTGAAATCGATCGACGCAGACGACGGGCTGATCGGGCGCCGCGAAGTGCGCGTCGAGCGGGGTCGCCAGGCCGGGGCCCGCCTGGCAACCGCGCCATTGGGGCGCCGTGCAGGCGCCCGCGCGCACGCAGGCGGCGTACTGCGCTTGCGTGACCTCGGTGCGGCCCACGAGCAGGCGCCCGATGGGCAACCGCGACTCGGGCAGCTCGACGGCGCCCGCGGGCACCCTGACCCAATCCACATCGCCCACCAGGCGCGCAAAGTCGTCGCGCCACGGGGCGTAGGCGCGGTCGAACTCGTCCTGCCATGCCTTCTTCTGCGCCGCCGGCACCACCGCGTCCGAGTAACCGAGCACCTTCTGCAGCGTCGCGCGGTCGCGCTCGTACTGGCGCCACGCGGCCCACGCGGCGACGCGGCGGCGGGCTTCGGCCTCGGACACCTCGTGCCATTGGCGAGCGCGCACCGTGGCCTCTTCGGCGAGCGTGCCCTGCGCCCGCGCCGCGACGGCATCCCAGGCA
>JAGQJJ010000840.1 GCA_020430675.1 Myxococcales bacterium | reverse complement strand
CTTCGCCCTCGCCTTCAGCCCCGCCGTCATCAAAACCCGAGGGCAGCGGGGTGTTGTACCGGGCGAGGATCAGGGCGGTATTGTCGACGATCGTCTCGGGCTGGCCTGCGGCCATCACGCGCTCGATGCGCAGCGCGGCGGGTCCATCCCCCCGGACCGTCTCGCCGTTCTGCCGGACGATCGCGTCGGGATTGCTGGCGTTGGTGCCGTTGTAGCGGGCTCCGACCGGCGTCTCGATGGTGACATCGCCGCTGCATCCAATGTAGCGGGTCGCCCTCCGCAACGAGTCGACGTCCTCAAGGTCGCGGTTGAACTCGAAGATCGGGTCGGCGCTCATCTCGCTGGGGCTCATCGTCGTATAGAGCCGCGTCAGGTAGGGGTTGCGCACGAACAGCGTGTTGATCTCCTGCCAGGCCGGCAGGACTTCGGCAAGGAGGCGGGCGGCCAACGTCTCGCCGTCGACGGCGACGAGTTGCGGCTCGAAGCAATCCAGGCAGTCGAGCACGTCGGCGGCGTCGACCCATCGGGCGGGGTGATCACGTCGAGCAGGATCGGCCGGATTGAGCTGTCGGACAACCGCCTCAGGTACGGCCACAGGTCGGCCAGCGTTCGGACCGCGGCGAGCGTCTCGACGTCGATGCCAAGCCGCAACGCGATCCAGAAGCCATCGCTTGGTCGCGCCAGGTCGGTGACGAAGCCCCGCCCACCGGCCTCGTCAATGGCCGCCGAGACCAGATCGGGGTAGTTGTCGCCGCCCCGCTGCCACCGAAGAAGCGCTTCGTTGACATGCACATGCAGATAGTTGGTGGGCACCGCGCGCGCCGGGCCCAGCACGTAGACCATGATGCCCATGTCGAGCGTCGCCGCCACCGAGGTCGGCCGCAGCGGGATCGCCATCACCGGCGACGTGTAGCGGAACCGGATCGGCCTGATATCGCGGACTTGGGCGTTCGCCAGCAGCTTGAGCGCCACGAAGACTGAATGGTCGACATAGTCGGCCAGGATCTCTTCCGCGCCGGCCGGGCGCTGGAAGTTGTTGTCTTCAAGCCATTGAACCAGCACGTCGACGTTGTCGGCCCGCAGGATCACCTGGTCGAACGGGCCCAGCGCACGCCGCTCCAGCACATGCACCGCTGGTTCGCCCTCGCCCTCGCCCTCGCCTTCGCCTTCGCCCTCGCCCTCGCCTTCGCCCTCGCCTTCGCCTGCCCGGCCTTCGGCGCCACAACGAGCGAAACGATTGACAACGCGGAACCGAGGTTGGGTGACCGGGTCGAGCTGCCTGAAGATGGCGTCATTGGAGAGGCCCACCTCCACGTCGGGCGGCGCGGGAAGCAGCCAGCCGAACTCGGCCGGCGGGCCCGCGTAGGTGATCTGGACATGCATCTCGGTCTGTTCGCCGTTGGCGGCGAAGAGGATGCGTTCCCCGGCCTGCACGACCGGAGTGGCGCTGTTGCAGAAGAACCCGCCGCAAGCCGAGGCGAGGGCGGGGGTGAACAGCATGCCGGCGGCGAACAGCGCCGACCACGATCGGACGGATCTCACAAGCATGGCGCATTCTCCCGATGCGGGTTGTGGCGTCCGACCTGACGTGGGCGCCATGGCTGGCCTACCCGAGATTGTTGGATGTCGGGCAGTCGCTGCATGGAGGGGCGGCGGGGCTTGGTGCGCGGGCCGGCGGCCGGTCATCGGGACCAGCCGGATCACGCCCCGCGTTGCGTTGGGGCGCGCGTGGTGAGGCTGCGGTCGGCCGGGGCGACCGGCGGACCGTCAATCAGGCTGTTTCGATTTGCGCCGGTCTTCGCGGCGGCGGCGGGCGCCGCGGGCGAGGGCTTGCAGCTTGCGCAGCTCTTCGCGGCGCAGGTGGCGCCATTGGCCGGCGCGCAGGTCGGCGGCGTCGAGGTGGGCAAAGCGCATGCGGCGCAGGCGGATGACCGGGTGGCCGAGCGCTTCGAACATGCGCTTGATCAAGTGGTTGCGGCCCTCGGTGACCGTCAGCTCGACCCAGGTGTGGTACCGCGTGTCCTGGTGGCCGGGCTGCACGCGGTGCACGTTGGTGCCGATGGCCGGGCCGTCTTCGAGCACGACGCCGGTGCGCAGACGGTTGATGGCGTCGTCGGTCATCTGGCCTTTGACCTTGGCCCGATAGGTCTTCTCGACCCCGCCTGACGGGTGCGTGAGCGCGGCGGCGAGCTGGCCGTCATTGGTCAAGAGCAGCACGCCCTCGGCGTCGAGGTCGAGGCGGCCGACCGGGTAGACACGGGCCTCAACGCCTTTGAGCAGTTCGAGCACCGTCTTGCGGTCGAACTCGTCGCTGGCGGTGGTGACCACGCCCGCCGGCTTGTTGAGCACGATATAGGTCCACGCCTTGGGCATGCTCAGGCGCTTGCCGTCGACCTCGATGCGGTCGCGCGCTGCGTCGGCGCGCGAGCCCAGTTCGGTGACGACCTGGCCGTTGACCCGCACGCGGCCCTCGGTGATGAGCTGCTCGGCCTTGCGGCGCGAGGCGAGGCCCGCCTGGGCGATGAGCTTCTGGAGGCGCTCGCCCTCGTCAGGGTCGGTCATGGTTCACAGTTCGAGTTCTTCGTTGACGACCACGCTGCGCTGCGAGGGGCGCACCCAGCGGTAGAGGGTGG
>JAGQJJ010000839.1 GCA_020430675.1 Myxococcales bacterium | reverse complement strand
GATGTCGGCTTGCAGCGTGGTGATGATGACCCCGACCAGCAGGCCGGCGGCCGCGGGGATGGGCAGGCCGAGGAAGTACTCGCTGGGGCCCGAATGGTTGGCGGCCATCACATTGAAGCGCGCCAGCCGGATGGCGCCGCACGCGCAGTAGACGAAGCAGGCGAGCAGGCCGCCGGTGCCGAAGCCGCTGAGGCCCCAATGCCACGCGATCAGGGCCGGCGAGGCGCCGAACGAGATCACGTCGGCGAGCGAGTCCATCTGCACGCCAAAGGCCGATTGGGTATGGGTCAGGCGCGCCACGCGGCCGTCGACCGAG
Organism: Myxococcales bacterium; assembly: GCA_020430675.1. The sequence continues at coordinate 2,317 of JAGQJJ010000839.1, read as the reverse complement.
TCGAAGACCATGGCAAAGAGCACGGCGATGCACGCCTTGTAGAGCTCGCGCGGGCCGGTGGCGCCCGCGGCGGTCACGGCGGCATAGAAACCGCAGAAGATGGAGCTGACGGTGAACAGGTTGGGCAGGATGAAGATCGCCTTGCCCAGATCGAACCGTCGGCGTCGGCGGCGGCGGATTTGCATGGGCCGATCGTAGTACAGAGCCGCACGGGGATCGACTGTCGCGAGAGGGCTTGCCGATCTTGACACTCTGTTGACGCCGACCTACGCTCGCCGTGCGCTGGCGAGTCCGGCGAACTGTCCCGAGGTGCGCCCGCGCTCAGCCGGCGCCCCGTGCTCAGGAGGGCGAATTGGCGGCCCGCAACGCGAGGTTCAGCCTGATCGCAGCGACTTTGGTGGCGGTGGTCGGTTCGGCGACCCCGGCCCTGGCGCTCGACAATGATCCCGACCTGCATCGGCTCTGCGTCGGCTTCAACCCGGAGTTCGACCCGCGCTCCGAGCGGGCCTGCGGCAACGCGCCCAAGCCCGATCAATCGGCCTTCCGCGATCTGAGCCGCGAGTATGGCATGGCGCTGGCGCCGAGCCTGCTCTCGCCCGCCGAGACGCTGGGCATCAACGGCTTCCAGTTCAACGCGCAGATCTCGATCACCACCATCAACGCCGACAAGGCCTATTGGAGCCGCGGCGTCGAAGACCAGGACGCGCCCGCGGCGCTGGTCGCCACCCGCCTCGACGCGCGCAAGGGCCTGCCCTACAGCTTCGAGATCGGCATGAGCGGCACGTATCTCATGGAGAGCGAGCTGTGGATGCTGGGCGGCATGGTCAAGTTCTCCCCCAATGAGGCGGTCGACGCCCTGCCCGTCGATCTGGCCGTGCGCGGCACCTTCGGCCGCCTGGTGGGTTCACCGCAGCTTGAGCTGACCACCGCCGGGCTCGATCTGGTCGTCAGCCGCGGCTTTGGCGTGGGCGGCGTGGTCAACATCGCGCCGTATATGGCCTACAGCCCGGTCTTCCTGTTCGCTCGCAGCGGCGTGATCGACGTGACCCCGGCGGTCAACGACGGCGCACCGCGGCCGTCCGAGGTGAGCCAGGCGAGCATCGAGAACAGCTTCATCGTCTTTGATGAAGAGCAGCAGACCATTCACCGCTTTGTCATCGGTGCCCGGTTTGTGCTCGGGGCGTTCAACTTCACGCCCGAGGTGGCCCTGACCCAAGGCTTGCAGAGCTACAACATCAATATCGGGCTCGATTTCTGACGTGCCCGGCGGCGTGAAGCCGCCCCTTCCTGACGGCGCTACAGCGGTTCAGCGACCAGATCGTAATCGGTCGCCTGGGTGACGCGCGCTTTGATCAGCGCGCCCGGGCGGACGTGGTCGGCGGCGCCGAGGTAGACGACGCCGTCAATCTCGGGCGCCTGCTGGGCGGTGCGACCGACAAAGACCAGATCCGACTCGGCGCTCTGGCGCTCGACGAGCACCTCGACCTCGCGGCCGACCATGGCTTCGTTGTGGGCGCGGGCGATGGCGCGCTGGGCGTACATCAGCCGGTCGAGGCGCGCGGCTTTGACGCGGTCGGGCACCTGGTCGGGCAAATCGTGGCTGGGCGTGCCCTCTTCGCGGCTGTAGGCGAAGGCGCCCAGGCGCTCGAAGCGGGCCTCTTCGATGAAGCCGAGCAGGGCTTCGAAGTCGGCCTCGGTCTCGCCCGGGTAGCCGACGAGCATGGTGGTGCGCAGCGCGACCTGGGGCAGTCGCTCGCGCAGCTCGGCGACGCGGCGGCGGATGGTGTCGCCATTGGTGCCGCGGCGCATGGCCTTGAGCACCGGATCGGCGATGTGCTGCAACGGCATGTCGAGGTAGGGCACGATCTTGGGTTCACGCGCCATCAGGTCGATGAGGCCGCCGGGGAAGCTGCGCGGGTAGGCGTAAAGCAGGCGAATCCAGCGGATGCCATCGACCTGGACCAGCGCTTCGAGCAGCGCGGTGAGGTTGCTGCGCGGGCGCAGGTCGAAGCCGTAGGCGGTCAGATCCTGGGCGATCAGGTTCAGCTCGACGACGCCCTGTTCGGCGAGCGCGCGGGCCTCCTTGACCACCGAGTCGATGCTGCGGCTGCGCTGCGGGCCGCGCAGCGTGGGGATGATGCAGAACGCGCACTGGTTGGAGCAGCCCTCGGCGACCTTGAGGTAGGCCGTGCAGCCGCCCATCGAGTTGTAGCGCGGGACCTCCCAGTCGAACTCGCGGCGGTCGGGGTTGCCCACAGCGACGCGCGTGCCGGTGCGGCCGTCGAGGATCTCGGTGACCAGGTTGAGGTCGTTGGTG
>JAGQJJ010000838.1 GCA_020430675.1 Myxococcales bacterium | reverse complement strand
CCAGCCCACGCAATGTCTGGGCGGCCTGTGCGCCGAGGGCCGATGCGGCGATCCGCGCGGCGGTTGCTTCCCCTGAAGCAAGGCGCTTCCTGCCAGATCTTCTCGACGCCGGGCGCCGTCTCGGCTATGCCACGTCACTCATCGACAGCACCCGTCGGGGGCGGGGGAGGAGAGCGTCGTGCGCGGATTCTGGCCGAGACTCTCGGTGGCCGAGTGGATCACCTTCGCCCTGCTGGCCGGCACCTTGTCGGTCACCAACATCTACACGACGTTGCTGACGGGGTGGGGCGACGGCGGCTCGATCATTGCGGTCATCGCCTCGGCGCTCATCCTCGGCATCATCAGCCGCAAGCACATCACCGTCGAGAGCCTGAACCTGGGCCAGACGATGGCCAGCGCCGGCGGCAGCGTAGGGTTCTCGGTCTGCGCCTTCGCCGCGGTGAAGATGGTCGACCCGACGTTTGCGCCCGACCAGCCGACGATGATGGTGCTCTTCGTGGCGATGGGCGTGCTCGGCGCGCTCGTCGGCGCCTCGGTGCGCAAGCAGATGGTGAAGTACTTCTTCCCGTCGGGCACCGCCTGCGCGGTCATTCAGCGCACGCTCACGTCCGAGGGCGAGACGGCCAAGCGGCCGGTCCGCTTGCTGCTGATCTGGGGCTCGCTGTCGGCGCTGATCACCATCCCCACCAAGATCGCGCTCAAGAAGGGCGAGGGCGCCATCCTGCACTCGATCGAGATCCTGAAGGAGCATGGCATCGGCCTCGCCGTCGAGCCGCTGCTCTATGGCATCGGCATCGTCGTCGGCCCGCGCATCGGCCTGGGCATGTTGCTCGGCGCGCTCGCGGGCAGCCTGGTGATCATCCCGACGCTCAAGGCCTATGAGTTCCCGCCGTCGGTCTACGGCGACTGGGTGAAGTGGATGGCGATCTCGGTGCTGACGGTCCCGGCCTTTGCCACCATCGCCTTCGCCTATCTGTACCGTGTGCAGCCCGAGACGCCCGCCGGCTTTTCGCCGGGCGCGACCGAGTACGCGCCGCCCGCCTCGCGGCCCATGATCTATGGCGTGCTCGGCTTCTTGAGCATCGCGGTGACGGCCTATACCTGCCAGCTTCTCTTCGGGCTTTCGTGGCTGGGTTCGCTCTTGACCATCGCGTTGAGCTGGCCGCTCTGCATCATGAACGGCCGCGTCACCGGCGACACCGACATCAACCCGGTTCGCCTCGTGGCCATCGTGATCCTGACGGTGTTTGCGTGGATCGTGGGCGGCGGCGTGGTCGCGGTGCTGGGCATGGCCATCATCGGCGGCACGCTGGCCGGCATGGCGGTCGACATGATGCAGGACTACCGCACCGGCTTCCTGGTCGACGCCAACCCGCATCACCAGACGACGGTGCAGCTCATCGGCACGGTCGTCGGCGCGCTGGCCGCGGTGCCGTTCATCCTTTACCTCGACAAGAGCATCGGCTTCGGCCCCGGCACCAGCCTGGTGGCGCCGGGCGCGCAGATCTGGTCAGCCATGGCCAAGGCCTTCGCCGGCGGCGCCGCGCTGGGTACGCCGCTCATCACCGCCTGCATCGCGGTCAGCGTCGGCTTCGTGCTCTATGCCTGGCTGACGGTGAATCCCAAGAGCGCGCGCTATATGCCTTCGCTGTTTGGCATTGGCATCGGCATGCTGCTGCCGTTCGAGATGAGCGCGGCGATCTTTGTCGGCGGCCTCATCCGGTGGATCACCGTGCTGATCTACCGCGGCCGCGACCCGCAGAACGCCCAGGCGGCGACGGTGCAGGCCGGTGAGGACACGATGCTGGTCGGATCCAGCGTGTTTGCCGCCAGCGCGGTCATCAGCGTGGTGGTGGTGCTGATCGCCGGCCTCGGCTGGGTGCACCTGGCCGAGTAGTTTGTTGCTTGAGCCGCCGCGCTACTTCGTCGCCAGCCCGCGCCAGACGGCGGGCAGGCCCAGCTCGACGAAGTACGGGTAGCCGTAGGTCGGGTGGGCGGCGACGATCTCTTCCTTCAACGCTTCGAGCACCTTGGCATCGGGCTCGCCTTGCGGGTTCTTGGCCAGCACGCGCGCCTTGACGTCAGCCAGATAGGCCTTCTGCTCGGTGAGCAGCTCGGGCCCGCCGGACGGTCCGCGGCCGGGGTGCACAAAGCGCGGCTGGAGGGCGATCAGCGCGTCGAGCGTCGCCTGCCACTCATCGAGCAGGCCCAACTCCATCCAGGCGTGATTGCCGTTGGCGACCAGGTCGCCGACAAAGAGGTGGCCGTCGAACAGGACCGCGGTGTGGGCCGCGCTGCACCCGGCGCCGAGCACATGCACCGTGATCTCGACGCCGCCGGCGCTGAGCGTGGTGGTGGCGTCGCCGAAGACCTCGGGCTGTGCCTGCGCCAACGGGTAGTCGGGCGCGTAGCGCTGGCCGAACCAGCCGACGCGCTTCTTGTGCACGGCGGGCAGCAGATCGCTGACCTGCTTCGAGGTGACGACGCGCACGCCGTGGGCTTGCAACGTGGCGGTTCCATTGAACTTGTCGGGGTTGGCGTGCAGCACGACCGCCAGCTCGACCTTCTTGCCGGTGGCCGCTTCGGCGCGCTCGACGACGTCCAGGGCCGCCGAGGGCAGGAACTGTGTGTCGAT
>JAGQJJ010000837.1 GCA_020430675.1 Myxococcales bacterium | reverse complement strand
TCAGCGGCATGCTCCAGACCCTGGTGCACACCGCGCGCGCCGACGCCGGCACGCCGCTCGCGGGCGTGGCGCAGTCCATCATCGACAGCGAGTTTCCCGACGGGGCGCAGCCCATCACCGGCCTGCCCTTTGAAGAGGAGCTGATCGCCGTCGAGCAGCTTGTCGAGCGCCTGCGCGCCGACTTCGGCCCGCATCTCGACGACCTGAACCTGACCGGCTGGCTGCGCCGCCTCGACGATCTGCTGCCCACCTACCGCGACGCCCTGGCCCGCGAGGTGCTGATCACCGGCACCGATCTCATCGACGCGCGGGCGCGCATGCAGCACGGCCTGCAGCGCATCGTGGCCTATGTGCTGGGCCAGTACGGTGGCGAGGGCGAGGCCGAGAAGCGTACGGCGCTGCTCTCTCCCGTCGAGGACCAGGAGGACCGGCTGATCGCGATGCTCGCCCGCCGCCGCAGCGGTCAACGGACGTCCCTCGACATTCCCGCGGTGGTCGACCCGGCCGACGGCGACGCCGAGCCGATGGGCGAAGACGAGGCCTTGTTCGCCGAGGAGGACGAGGTCGACGTCGACGCCGAACCGCTCGGCGACGGCCTGCTGCCCGACCCCGACGCGCCTTGATCGCGGGGTTGATGGAACCACGCCCGACCCTGCCCGCCGTCGAGCCCGCCCGGTGCCCGGCCACCGCGGACGACCTGCGGGGCGACCGTGGGCACCGCTCGCGGTCGCTCGGCGGCCGGTTGCGATGGCCAGACCGCCTGGGTTCGCTGGCGGCGGTGGGCGTTCGGGTGCGTTGTGACCCGCCAGGGTCATTCCACTGGTTGCGTTTGCGTCGAATATTAGCCATGCTCATGCACGTTGGAGACATCGAACGAACGCGAGAGGTGGCCATGTCCCGCTCAGCCGCAACCCGTTTTGAAGCGTCGACCCGTCGAATGGTCCCGGTCGCCGCCCCCGAAGACCAGCGTGAAGCCCTGGCCGCTTTGATGCGGCTGCTCAAGCCAGCGGCGCCCCGGCGCCCGCGCGCGGCTTATCAGCTGATGAGCCCCACCGGCGAGGTGACCGAGCTGCCCGAGTCGGCCTTCCGACTCTTCGCGCGCATCGTCGAGGTGCTCGCTCGCGGTGACGCGGTCGCCCTGGTGCCCGTCGGCAAAGAGCTGACCACGCAGCAGGCGGCCGGCGTGCTCAACGTGTCGCGGCAATACCTCGTGCGCCTGCTCGACGAGGGCCGCATCGCCCACCGCAAGACAGGCACCCACCGGCGCGTGCGCATGGAAGATGTGCTGGCCTACAAAAACCAGCGCGACCGCGACCGGATGGCATCGCTCGATGAACTCGCGCAGCTCAGCCGGGACTTCGGGGGCTACGACGAGATCCCACCGGATGACTGATGCTCAGTGCGCCCTTCCGCGTCGTGCTCGACGCCAACGTTCTGTTCCCCTTTTACTCTCCGAGACACCCTGCTGCGGGCCGCCGCCCGTGGGTTGGTTCAGGTGCATTGGTCGGACGAGATCCTCGCCGAAGCGACGCGCAACCTGATCGGGGTCGGGCATATGACCGCGGCGCAGGCGGCGCATCTGGTGGCGGCGATGCGCGATGCCTTCCGCGAGGCGCAGGTCATCGATTACGAGCGACTGATCCCTTCAATGCCCAACCAGACAAAGGACCGCCATGTGGCCGCCGCGGCGATCAAGGCCGGCGCCCAGGTCATTGTCACGAGCAACTTGAGAGACTTCCGGCCACTGCCCCTTGGAATCGAAGCGAAGGGCCCCGATGACTTCCTGCTCGACCTGCTCGACCTCGCGCCCGCGGCCATGGTGGATCAGCTTCGGCGGCAGTCGGCGGCCCTGCGGCGACCGCCGGTCACGCTGGACCGATTGCTGGTTGGGCTGGGCAGGACCGCGCCCCGGTTTGAGGTGGCTGTTCGGGCGGAGATCAATACGCGCGTGCTTCGCAAGAGCGCTTGAGCTCAGCCCGCGACCCACTCCGCCGAGCCGTTGGGCGTCTCCCACAGCCGCACGCGCACGACGCGCACGCCGGTGTCCGCGAGCAGCTCGGCGGCGATGCGGGCCAGCTCGGCGACGATGGTCTCGGCGCTGGGCGGGGCGTCGAACCAGAAGGCGGGGCGACCCTGGGCTTCGTTGGCTTTGGCGATGGCCTCGGCGGTGGGGTCGGGATCGCCGCGCATCAGGAGCGCGGTGTGGTCCCAGCGGGCGTTGATGAAGCCGCCGACGCGCTGTTTGATGACGCCGAAGTCGACGACGCGGCCGCAGGCGTCGAGCGCGGGCGCGACGCAGTGGATCTCGGCGGCGTAGCGGTGGCCATGCCAGGCGCGGCAGGCGCCTTCGTGGCCGGGGATGCGGTGCAGGGCGTCCCATTCGAGGCGCCGGATGCAGGTGATCTCGCTCATCGGCGGCAAGAGAGCACGCCTTGACCCGGCCGATCAACCTGCGCATGCTGCACGGCCGACGTCAGGAGGATTGTGGTGCAAGAGACGGCGATCGTATTGACCAGCGGCGGGCTCGACTCGACAACCTGCCTCGCCGTGGCCCACGCCGCGGGGCATCGGCTGGTGGCGCTGAGCTTCGATTACGGGCAGCGCCACGCGGTCGAGCTCAAGGCGGCCGCCCGCGTC
>JAGQJJ010000083.1 GCA_020430675.1 Myxococcales bacterium | reverse complement strand
TGGCATGGCGGTTGCTGTGCTTTGCGGCGGTCGCCCTGTCGTTCGCCACCGCCCCGGCCTGGGGCCAGCCGAACCAGGGCCCCGACGCCGCGGAGCCTGCGCTTGCCGCCGAATCTGCCAGCGATGCCGTCGAGCCGTCGGCTGCCCACGCCACGCCGGTGCCTGCCGGAGACGCCGCGCATGACGACGCCGCGTCCGCCACGGCACAGCCGAACGCCGAGCCAGGGTCGGCCCGCGCTGACGGCCAAGCGTCAAAGCCCCCCAGCGAGCCTTCAGGTGCACCCGCCGCCGGGAGCGCGCCGGCCGGCCAAGGCGGGGCCGAGACAGGGCCCGGCGACGCGCGAGCCTCTCCGGGTGATGGGCCAGACGCTGCGCACGCTGGCGAGCGCGCATCCGCTCCCGGCGATCGGCCGGTGGTTGCACCTGCCGTCGATGGCGGACCGCCGCCCTCGGGCGCGGTGCCGGTCGACCCTTCTGCCGGCTCGCCCGACCAGGCGCCACCAGCGGGCCCCGGCGGGCATTGGCACGAGGGCGAGCCGCCGGTGTTCCCCGAAGAGGTGCAGGGCGAAGACCTGCTCTGGCTGGACGCGGGCGGCGTGGCGGGCTGGTTCACCACGCGGGCCCCCCTCGCCGACTTCACGCCGCTTGTCTTCGGGGTCGGCTACGGCCACCGCGTGGGCCGGGCGCGCCTCGCGTGGCGCCTGCACGCCTTCTCGGGTGCGCTGGGCGACGAACCGCTGACGTTCATCCATGGCGACCTGATCAGCGTCGAGCGCCTCTTCTCGGACGGCGCCGTGCGCCCCTTCTGGCGCGTCGCGCTGAGCTTTGCGCTCGACCTGCAAGGCGCCAGACGGTGGGTGGGCGGCGACGGCTATTTCAACGAAGACAACGGCGCTTCCGGCGGCCTGGGGTTGACGCATGGCTGGGGCATCGACGCGCTGCTCGGCGACGCCCTCTTCGTGCGCCTCGCCGCCGACCTGCGCCTCTACGGCGGCGCCGGCCGGGTGGGCCTGCTGTGGGCCGGCCACCTTGGGGTCGGCGTCCTGCTCTGATCAGGGCGCGCCCCGGCTCGGTGGTTGCGCGCGTTGGACCCGGTCAGTGGGCCCGGCGAATTGGTTGAGCGGCCTCTGGACCTGGGCGCCGCGGTGTGGACGTCCCGCTTTGATCAGGGCGCGCCCCGGCTTGGTGGTTGCGCGCGTTGGACTCGGTCAGTGGGCCCGGCGAAGGGGTTGAGCGGCCTCTGGACCAGGGCACCGCGGTGTGGACGCGCCGTTGGGCTCGGCGGTGCGGCTGCGGTGCTTGAGCCGCGTGGCGATGGGCGGTGCGACGCCAGGATGGGCTGGGTTCACCGCCCTGGCGTGGGCGTGGGCGGGGCGGCTCGGCGGCGGATGAAATGCGGGCCTGGCGCCCGGTGAGGTGGTGATCGACGTGGCCAAGGTCCGGACTCATTTTGTCTGCACCGCATGCGGGCAGACCTTCAGCAAATGGCTCGGGCGGTGCACGACCTGCGATGAGTGGGGCACCGTCGAGCAGGAGGTCGAGGTGCCGACGCCGCCAGCGGGCGCGGTCACGCTGGCCGCGCCCGCCGAGAGCCGGCCGCGACGGTTGGCCGAGGTTGAAGGCGCCTCGCTGGCGCGGGCATCGACGGGCATCGGCGAGCTGGACCGCGTGCTGGGCGGCGGCCTCGTGCCCGGCGCGCTGGTGCTGGTCGGCGGCGACCCCGGCATCGGCAAGTCGACCCTGTTGCTGCAAGCCAGCGATCGCATCGCGCGTTTCAGCGTCGACGTGCTCTACGTCACCGGCGAAGAGTCGGCCCGGCAGACGCGCCTGCGCTTCGACCGCATCGGCGCCGCGGCGCAGTCACTTTGGCTGGTCGCTGAGACCTCGCTCGATCGCATCGAAGCGCACGTCGCCGCGCTCAACCCGCGGGTGCTGGTCATCGACTCGGTGCAGACGCTGCACAGCGCCGAGGTGCCGGGCACGCCGGGCAGCATCAGCCAGCTTCGCGCCATCACCGCGCGGTTGATGGGGCTGGCCAAAGGTCGTGAGATCGTGACGTTTCTCGTCGGCCACGTGACCAAAGAAGGCGCGCTCGCCGGGCCTCGCGTGCTGGAGCATATGGTCGACACGGTGCTCTATCTGCAAGGCCAGCGCGGCCACCCGTTTCGTCTGCTGCGCGCGGTCAAGAATCGCTTCGGCTCGACCGATGAGATCGGCGCCTTCGAAATGCGCGACACCGGCCTGATCGAGATCACCAACCCCTCGGCGCTCTTCCTCGCTGAGCGGGCCGCGGGCGCCAGCGGCTCGGTGGTCACCGCCAGCTTCGAGGGCACGCGCCCGCTGCTGGTCGAGGTGCAAGCGCTGGTCACGCCCAGCCCGTATGGCACGCCGCGGCGGACGGCCGTCGGCGTCGACCAGAACCGCGTCGCGCTGCTGCTGGCGGTGCTGGAGAAAAAGGCCGGACTCGAGATCGGCGCTGGCGACGTTTTTGTGAACGTGGCCGGCGGGCTGCGCCTTGATGAGCCGGCCGCCGATCTGGCGGTCACCGCGGCCCTGGCGTCGAGCCACCTCGACCGCGCCATCGATCCGCATGTCGTGCTCTTCGGCGAGGTCGGCCTGGGCGGGGAGGTGCGCGGCGTGATCGGGGTAGACGCTCGCGTGGCTGAAGCGGCGCGCCTGGGTCTGCACCGCATCGTGCTGCCCGCCACGCACGCCGAAACGGTGCGCGCACCCGACGGCGTCGAGTTGGTGCCGGTGGCGACAGTGCAGGCCGCGCTCGACGCGCTCTTCTGATCGCGCGGCGGTCGGGTTGAGGCGGCCGGGGGCGATTCCAGCGTGCGGCGCACGACGGTTTTGATGCGACCGCCGCCGGCTTCTGCTAAACCCCGCGGCCATGACGCGAAAACTTCCCCCCGCCCGCGCCCATGCCGATGACCGGCGGCTGCCCCGCCACTTCGAAGGCCCCGAGATCCTCGCCGAGCTGCTCGAAGCCTCGGGGTGCGATCTGACCGTCGATGACGTCGTCGAAGAGTTCCAATGTGCCGTCGAAGAGGGCACGGCGGCGCATGAGGTCATCCCGCTGCTCTGGGAGCTGGAGCCGAAGTTCCGCTCGCCGGACGCGGCCCGCCGCACCTTCAGCAACCTGTTCGGCCTGTGGGACGAGGTCGCGGCCGATGCCCGTGGCGAGCTCATCTCGCTGGAAGGGCTCGACCCCGACGCGCCGCTGAAACCGGAGCATGTCGACCGCGCGTGGTTCGAGTTGGACGAACTCGACCGGCCCGCGTGGCGCAAGGCCCGCGACCGCTTCGACAATCTGCAGTTCGACCTGCACAGCTTCGTGTTCGAGCACCTCGCCGGCCTGACCGATGTGGCCATCGAGACGGCGCTCGATCTGACCTTCGAGACGTGGTGGATCTGCGAGCGCCTGCGCGGCGCCGATCGGGTGCCGCGCCCGAGTCGCGCGGCGTTGGACGCCGCCTGCGAGCTGGATGTCGAGGCCGAAGCCGAGCCCGAACCAGGCCTCGCGGCCATTCACACCGCTCGCCTCTGGGAGCAGGCGGCCGATGAGACGCGGCCGCTGCCCGAAGAGGCCATCGCGCCCATCGAGCGCGTGCTGCGCGCCGTGCGCACGGTGCTCGCGCCCAAGCGCGCTCGATGAACGCCGCGCGGTGAGCGCTCTCGGCCGACACCGCTTCTTCGCGCGATGAGCGCCGCCGACCGCTTCGTGGGGCTGGTGGCCGCGCTCGGGGCGGGCCTGCTCTTCCTCGTGCAGCCGATGGCCGCCGCGGCCCTGCTGCCGGCGTATGGCGGCGGGGCGGCGGTGTGGACGACCTGCCTGCTGTTCTTCCAGGCCCTGCTGCTCGCCGGCTATGCGTACGCGCACGCGCTCGACCGGCGCGCGGGTCGGCAGGGCGTTCGCCTGCACGCGCTCCTGCTGCTCGCGTCGCTGATCACCCTGCCCATCGTGCCGGGCACCTGGGCCGCGCCGGCCATGGGCGAGGCGCCGGTGCTCTCGCTGCTGCGCGCGCTGACGTTGACCGTGGGCGCGCCGTTTTTCCTGTTGTCGGCGACCGCGCCGCTGTTGCAGGCCCGGGCGGCGGCGCGCGGCGCGGCGATGCCCTATCGATTGTACGCCTGGTCGAACGCGGGCTCTTTGCTCGGGTTGCTGGCCCATCCGGTCGTCCTGGCGCCGAACCTGGGTTTGCGGGCGCAGGCTTGGGTGTGGTCGGCGCTTTATTCGGCCTTTGCGGCGCTGATGATCGGCGTGCTGTGGCGCTCGCGGCGCGTGCCTTCGCCGGCGCCGGTCGGCCCGCCGCCCACGTGGCTGACCCGGCTGCTCTGGCTGGGGCTGTCCGGCTGTGGCGCGGCGTTGCTGGTCGCGGTCTCGGCGACGTTGGCCGAGGATCTGACCGTCACGCCGCTGTTCTGGGTCGCGCCGCTCGGCTTGTACCTGGCCAGCTTCGTGCTCGCGTTTGGCCCGGCCTGGGCCACCGCCCGCCGCATCACCGCGCCAGCGCTGGTCGCAGCGGTGCTCGCGCTGAGCGCGCTTTTGCACTTGGGGTGGCGCGCGCATTGGGGCGTGCAGATCGCGCTCGCGGGCGTGGGTCTCTTCGGTGGCTGCCTCGCCGCCCATGGCGAAGTGGCGCGCCGTCGGCCGGACCCGGGCCGCCTGACCGCCTTCTACCTGTACTTGTCAGCCGGTGGCGCGCTTGGCGGCCTGGCCGCCGGCCTGCTCGGGCGGCTGCTCTTTGCCCTGCCCGTCGAGCTGCCGGCGACGCTGGTGGCGCTCTTTGCCTTGTACGCTTTTGCAGCATTGCGCGACGCGCAGCGGTCGGCGCCGTTGCGGCGCTGGCGGGGGCCCTGGATGCTGGTGATCGCCGCCACGCTGGGGCTGAGCTTCGCAGTCGCGGTGCCGCTCTGGCGGCGGGCGCGCGGCGGCGCCGAGCTTTACCGCAGCTTCTTCGGCACCTTGCAGGTCAAGCACTACCCGGAAGCCGGCGTCGTCGGCTTGCTCGATGGCCGCATCAGCCACGGGTTCCAGTACACGGATCCGGCGCGTCGCCGCGAGCCGACGGCGTATTTTGTGCCGCAAAGCGGCATTGGGCGGTTGCTCGCTGCGCCGGGCCCACCGCGGGCGATTGGCGTCATCGGGCTGGGCGCGGGCACGCTGGCCGCTTATCTGCGTGCCGGTGATCGGCTCGACTTCTTCGAGATCAACCCCGACGTGCGCACCGCGGCCACACGGCATTTCACCTGGCTCGCCGACGCGCCAGTTGCGCCGCAAGTGGTGCTGGGCGATGGCCGCCGCGCGCTGGGCGAGCGCCCGCCGCAGGGTTACGCGGTGCTGGCCGTCGACGCCTTCAGCGGCGACGCCATCCCGGCCCATCTGCTGACGCGCGAGGCGGTGGCGCTCTACTTGAGCCACCTGCGGCCCGACGGGGTGCTGGCGGTGAACGTCTCGAACCGCCATGCCGACCTCGCCCGCGTGGTGCGCGCCCATTCGCTCCATTTCGGGTTGCAGCTCCGCCGCGTCCGCGCGCGGGCGCGCTCGCCGTTCGGGCCCTATGACAGCGATTGGATGCTGCTCGCCCGCGGGCCCGAACCGCTCGCCGGGCTGCCCGAGCTGGCCGAGGACGATCTGACGTCGGCGCCGGTCGACTGGACCGATGACTTCGCGCCGGTCTGGCCGCTGCTGCGCTGATCGGCGCGGTCAGCGCGCGCTGGTGGCGAGCGCTTGCGGCGCGTTGGAGTGCGCGACGGGGCGCGGCCCGGCGCTGGTCCGCCGGGGCTCGTCCATCACGGGTGCAAGCGGCCCGGGCCCCAGGCTGGGCGCCGTACTGGCCGTCGGCTCGTCCGGTTCGAAGGCCTCGCCGAAGACGGCGGGCAGCGTCTCGGCCTCGGCCAGTCGGGCGACCCACTCGGCGAGGTCCGGCAGCTCGGCGCGGTGCACCCGCGCCTGCGCCCAGGGCGGCAGTGGCCCGAAGCGCACCGCGCAGCGGACGGCGAGGTGGCGGCGGGCGAAGCCCTTCTCCCACAGGCGGTCGCCGGGCGTCAGGGCGAAGATCTCATCGGGGGAAGTGGCGGTGCGCAGGCGGCGAAGCCACCGATCGAGCGCGTCGGTGTCGGCTTCGGCGACCATGGCCCGCCGGTGCGGGGCCAGCGGGTCGAACTGCACCGCGAGCCGCTTGCGCAGCCAGTTGCGCTGGCGCTCGGCGCTGCGCTCTTCGGCGAAGACCTCATCAGGGCCGAGCGCGCCATAGAGCCGCTCGGACCAGCGGTCGAGCGCCTCGGCGGGCGCGTGGCGGACGCGGTCGACATCGGCTTCGCTGAGGCGGGGGAACGCACCCCGCAGCATTTGCAGCAACAGCGCCCGGCGACCCTCAAGTCGGTAGAACTCCACGGCGTCGTCTTCCATGTGTCTGCCCCTTCGCGCCTTCTTCGCCGAACCGGTGGCGGGCGCTTCGACGAGCGACCGCGCGGCCTTCCCGATGACTAAGGATCGAGGAGCGGGATCTGTCAGGATGACCCCGTAGATTGGCAGTAAATACCGCTCCGGACAGAATATTGAACGAAAAACTGGCAGGGCGCATGGCCAGAGCGTCGCGCGACGTCCCGATCAATCGTGGGGCAGGTCAGCTCGGTGGCCGGGCAAAAGCAGCGCAGCGAGGGTGGCGCCGTAGAGCAGGTGCAGCATGCCCAGGGCGGGCGCGTCGCGCACGGTGATGAGAAGGAAGGCGCCGAAGAGCATCACCAGGCCGCCGAAGACGATGGTGGCAGCACGGCTCCAGCGCCAGCTCATCATCAGCCCGGCCGCGGTGACAAAGAGGCTCGCGGCGAGCAGGGCCAGCCCCAGTGACAGCGCCGCCGACATCTCCCAGGCGATCGGGGCGTTGACCAGCGTCCACCCGCCCCCGAGCAGGACGAGCACGCTGGCGATCACCACCGGGGCCGGCACCGCTCAGAGCTTGTCGAGCTCGATGGCTTCCGAGATCAGCAGGTTGGGGATGTCATCGACGATCGGGTAGAGCACCTGGCCGTCGGCGCGCAGCAGGCCGCCGCCGAGGTCGCTGGCGAGCGCGCCGCCGCTGCGATTGGTCAGCTTGCCAGCGCGGATCGCGGCGTTGACCTTGGCCAGCAGCTCGTCATCGGCGATCGCGAGCTTCTCGCGCGTCTCGGGGCAGACCAGGGTGTCGATGAACTCTTTGTCCAAGGCCATGCGGCGTCCTCCAGGGGGTGCGTCGCCGTCAGGATGCGCGCAGCGCGACGTCGGATCAAGCCCGCCGCGTCGATGTAATGCCGTATCTGCCGGTTCTTGACTTTTGTATACATTGTCATACTCTGTACCCCTTGAACCCGGAGGAGGTCTCATGGCGGCCGAAGCCCAGGCGATCGCGGGGGGCGCAACCAAGAAGCGGCGGAGCAAGGCCACCGCGGCCGATCCGCCGCGTCGGCGGGCTTCGGACTTCGAAGCCGACGCCCTGCGCAGCGAGGTGCTGGGGATCGGGGTGATGGCGGCCAGCCTGTGCCTGATGCTGGCCCTGGCCTCGTTCCACCCCGACGACGTGGCGACCTCGGGCGTGGCGGCGCAGACCGGGCAGACCCGCAATCTGATCGGGCCGGTCGGCGCGTCGATGGCCGACGTGATCCTGTTTGTCTTTGGCCTGGCCGGTTTTCTGCTGCCGGTGACCCTGGCGGTGCCGGGCGTGTTTTTCATGACCGGCCGCCGCGTGCGGCTGCGGCTGGCCGATGCGATCGGCTATCCGGTGCTGGTGCTGTGTTGCGCCATGGCGGCGCATCTGTGGATGGACGGCCGCGCCGTGCTCGGCCACGACGCGGGCGGGCTGATCGGCACGCACGGGGCCGAGGTGCTGCGCGCGCTGTTCGGGCTGACCGGGGCCTACATCATCATCTACGCCTCGATGGCGCTGACGTTTGTGCTGACCACCCGGGTGAGCATCGTGCGGCTGGCGCGGCGCATGGGCACGCCGCTGGCTCGCAAGGCGCGCGATGCCGGCGAGGGCGTGCGCGCGCGCTCGGGCGGTCTGCGCGGCCACATCTCGGAGCGCTGGACGGCGTTCTGGCTGGCGCGGCGTGAGGCGCGTCTGGCGCGGCGCGAGGCGCGGCTGGCGCGGCGCGAGGCGCGCAAGGCGGCGAAGCTGGCGCCGGCTGAGGTGGACGCGGACGAAGAGGATGAAGCGGTCGAAGCGGTCGAGCCCACTGGCGGTGAGCCGCCGGCGCCGGTCATTCGCACGGCCCGCGGCGGCAAGCGGGGCAAGTCGAAGCCGGTGCCGGTCGAGACCTCGGGCGAGTTTGTGCTCGGCGAGATGCCGGCGGGCGCCGATGACGGCTTCCGCTTCGGCGCGGTCGAAGAAGAGGTGCCGCCGTGGGAGCTGGGGCCCACCGATGATGTGCTTGAGGCCGATGACGTGGGCGTTGAGCTGGCCGATCCGCTCGATCGGCTGGCGCTGGAGGGCGATGGCGATACGGTCTGCGCGCCGGCGCTGAGCCCGTCGGCGCCGCCCGAGGCCGTGCCCGAAGGCACGTCCGAGGCCGACGCGCCGGTGGTGATGGCCAAGAAGGTGCGCGAGAAGCCCGACGAGGAGCAGATCGACATCCCGCTGCCCGAGCTGTCGCGCTATGCCGGTTATCGCCTGCCGCCGCTGCATCTGCTCGACTACGACGACTCGGACCAGGTCGAGGTCGACCCGGCCTACTTGCAGGAGCAGGCCGAGAAGCTGGTCGAGTCGCTGCGCACCTTCCGCATCGACGGGCGAGTGACCGAGATTCACCCCGGCCCGGTGGTGACGATGTTCGAGTTCGAGCCGGCCCCGGGCGTGCGCATCAGCAAGATCGCCAGCCTGGCCGATGATCTGGCGATGGCGCTCAAGGCGGTCAAGGTGCGCATCGTGGCGCCCATCCCCGGCAAGGGCGTGGTCGGCTTCGAGGTGCCGAACAAGCGCCGCGAGGCGGTGTACCTCAAGGAGATCATCGGCTCCGAGGCGTTCCGCTCGCGCAAGAACCACCTGCCGCTCTCGCTCGGCAAGGACATCGCCGGCGAGCCTTCGATGACCGACCTGGCGAAGATGCCCCACCTGCTGGTGGCCGGGACCACCGGCTCGGGCAAGTCGGTGGGCGTCAACGCCATGATCACCAGCATGCTCTATCGGCTCACGCCCGAAGAGGTGCGCTTCATCATGGTCGACCCGAAGATGCTCGAGCTGAGCATCTACGAGGGCATCCCGCACCTGCTGCTGCCGGTGGTGACCGATCCGAAGAAGGCGTCGATGGCCCTCAAGTGGGCGGTCGACGAGATGGAGCGGCGCTACGAGATGATGAAAGACGCTGGCGTGCGCGATCTGCGCGGCTACAACCGCAAGATCGAGCGCATGCAGGCCGAGGCCGAGGCGGCTGGGCTGCGGGCCCGGGCGGCGGCGGTCGAAGCCATGGCCGATGACGAGGACGATGAGGACTTCGGCATCTCGGACCCCGGCTCGGCCTGGTCGGGCGGGGCCGACGGGGAGGAGATCCCCAGCAAGCTGCCCTATATCGTGGTGGTCATCGACGAGTTCGCCGATCTGATGATGGTGGCCGGCAAGGAGGTCGAGTACTGCGTCGCGCGCATCGCCCAGAAGGCGCGCGCGGCGGGCATTCACCTCATCCTGGCGACGCAGCGGCCGTCGACCGACGTCATCACCGGCGTCATCAAGGCCAACTTCCCGACCCGCATCGCCTTTCAGGTTTCGAGCGCGATCGACAGCCGCACCATTCTGTCGACCAACGGCGCCGAGAACCTGCTCGGCAAGGGCGACATGCTGTTCATGCCGCCCGGCACCTCGCGGTTGCAGCGCGTGCACGGCGCGTTTGTCAGCGAGGAGGAGATCCACAAGATCGTGGAGTTCATCAGCGCCCAGCAGGAGCCGGATTATCTCGATGAGTCGATTCTGATCCCCGACGACGAGCGGGGCGAAGACGACGTTGATGATGGGGAGATGGATCCGATGTACGAAGAGGCGGTGCGGGTGGTCGCCCGCGACGGGCGCGCGAGCACCAGCCACCTGCAGCGGCGGCTGTCGCTCGGCTACAACCGCGCGGCGCGCATCATCGACCAGATGGAGCGCGACGGCCTGGTGGGGCCGAGCATGGGCGCAAAGCCCCGTTCGGTGAACAAGGTGGTGATGAACGAGCTGGTCGCCCGCTGGGACGCGACCTGACTCGGGCTGGCAAGGCGGCCGCCCGGCCGCCTGGGCTCACTTGGA
>JAGQJJ010000836.1 GCA_020430675.1 Myxococcales bacterium | reverse complement strand
CGGGCCTTTGTCTGGGGCTACGCGCATTATTTTGTCTTCGCGGCGGCGGCGGCGGTGGGCGCGGGCCTGACCGTCGCCGTGGAGCACGCCGCCGGGCGCGGCGCGCTGTAGGGCTTCTGGGCGGCCGAGACCATCGCCATCCCGGTCGACGTCTACCTCTTGTTCTTGTGGTTCACCCAGATTCGCGGCGAGCCAGGTCAAGGCTGGACGACCGCAGCCTTTGCCCTGTGCGGCGCCCTGGTGCTCGCGGCGCCGTTTGTGCTGCCCACGCCGGGCGCGACCGGGGTGCTGCTCTGCGGCCTGACCGCCGCTTCGGTCAAGCTGGGCTGCCCGGAGGCGGCGCACGCCGCCGCATAGGCACGCGGGTTCATGGGCCCGGTGGCGTCGCCGATCCGATCGCCGGCCGGGCCGGATCGGGCGGACCGAGCAAGTGCTGCAGGATCGCCAGGTCGTAGAAGCGGCCATGCATGCGGACGACCTCGCGCTGCACGCCGATGACTTCGAAGCCGAGCCCTTCGAGGAGGGCGATGCCGCCCGGGTTGTCGGTGATGACCCGCGCGACCAGGTGGTGGTAGCCCGAGGCGCGGGCGGCCTCCATCAACGCGAGGACGATGTCCTGGCCGACACGCTGGCGCCGATGGGACCGGAGGACGTAGCAGGACAACTCGGCGGCGCCCAGATCGACCGCGCCGGCCATATAGGGCCGCAGCTTGCCCCAGCCCACGATGCGGCCGTCGGCTTCGGCGACGACGGTGCCGAAGCGGGCGTCGGTGTCGGCGCGGCGCACGTCGGCGGCGCAGTCCTCGTCGCTCGGCGGCGGGGTCGGGTTGGCCATGCCCTCGTCGAGCATGCGGGCGTAGATGGCGACGAGGTCGGGGGCATCGGCCGGGCGGGCGGGGCGGATCATGCGGCCTCCAGGGCTCTGCGGGCGGAGGCTGCCCGATTCGCGCGCAAATCTCCAGTCGCTCTTCTCGCGCCGCTGTGCGAGCGCGGGCCGTTTTCAGCCGGGTTGGGGAGACAGGCCGCCCAGCGCCGGCGCGGCGCCTTCTTCAACCGCGAGCGGGGCGACGTGCGCCTCGGCCGATCCGTCGAGCCTTGGGCTCAGCTCGCTGTTCGCCGCGCCCAGCGCGAGGCCCGTCCACGAACACATGGCGGCGGTCAGGACGCCCGTGCCCAACGCATAGATGCCGACCAGATTGACGGCGGCCGGCGCGATGCTCACCACCAGATTGCGCCGCATCGTGCGGTTGAACGACCGCGCCAGCTCCAAGTAGCGCGGCACATGGCGCAGGTCGGGCTCGTTGAGGATGACATGCGCGGTGTCGAGCGCGGCGGTGGTCGCGCCCCGCAGCGAGATCGAGACGTGCGCCACCTTGAGCGCGATGGCGTCGTTGATGCCATCGCCCACGAAGCAGACCTTGCGGCCCTCGGCCTGCAGGCGCTCGACAAACTCGGCCTTCTGGTGGGGCAGCACCTCGGCGGCAAAGGTGCCCACGCCGAGGCGCTCGGCCAGCGCGGCGGTGGTGCGCTGGTTGTCGCCCGAGAGCACCATGACCTCAAGGCCAAGCGCCTCGAGATCGGCGACGACCTGACGCGCTTCGGGGCGCAGACGGGCGGCCAGCTCGATGACGCCGACCGGCGCGCCGTCGAAGGCGACAAAGACCGGCGTATTGCCGCGGGCGGTCGCGCCGAAGTCTTCGCCCGCGGCCGGCCCGGGCAGGCAGCCCTGGTCGAGCAGGAAGCGCCGGCTGCCGACGGTGACCTGCCGGCCATCGACCACGGCGCGCACGCCGAGGCCCACGACGCTCTCGACGTGGGTGGGCTCGGCGTCGGCGATGCCGGCCTTCGAGGATGCGTCGGTGATGGCATCGGCGATGGGATGCGGCTGGCGCGACTCGGCCGCCGCCGCCAGCCGCAGGATGCGCTCGGCGGCCTCGGGCCCCAGGGTGTGCACCGCCACCACGCGGAGCCTGGTGTCGGTCAGCGTGCCGGTCTTGTCGAAGACCACCACGTCGACGTCCATCGTGCGCTCAAGCGCGCGGCCGTCTTTGACCAGGATGGCGCCGTGGGCCGCGCGGTGCAGGTAGTTGTTGATCGCGAGGGGGCCGGTGTAGCGCATCTGGTAGGCCGGCGCGCAGGTGATGGCGGCGAGCCCGCTGATCGGCCCGAGCGCGGCGGTGGTCAAGACCCACAGGCCAAAGGCCGGCGCGACGCTGGCGTCGACGACGCGCTCGCAGAAGAGCTGGCTGCTGGTCCGAAAGTCGGCGGTCTGATTGAGCAGCGCGCCGATGCGGGCGATCAGCGTCTCGTCGCCGGTGGCGCCGACCGCGATCCGCGCGTCGCCAGCGAGCACGGTGGTGCCGGCAAATACCCGGTCGCCCGGCCGCCGCTCGGCGGGCTCGGCCTCGCCGGTGAGCGCGTGCTCGTCGACGACGATGACGCCCGCGAGGACCGTGCCGTCGACGGCCAGCGTCGTGCCCGCGCGGGCGATGAGCCGGTCGGTGCCGAGCAGGTCGCGCAGCGGCACCTCCATTTCGCCCCCGCCCCGCTCGACAAACGCCGCGGATGGCAGGTCGCCGAAGACGCGCCCCAGGGCCGCCCGGGAGTCGTCGTAGGCCAGGGCCAGCGCCCGGTCGA
>JAGQJJ010000835.1 GCA_020430675.1 Myxococcales bacterium | reverse complement strand
GGCCGGCCAATTCGCCGGCGACGCTGATCATCTGTCCGCCTGCCGTCAGCCCGAGCTTGCCATCGCCGACGTCGTATTCACCGTAGCCGACCTGGTGCAGCGTGATCTGGCTGTCGGTGATGCGCGGGTCGGTGAACGAGCCGGCGCCGATGAGGTGGGCGCTGAGCGCACCGCGCAGGGGCAGCTCGTCTTCGGGGGTGCCGACAAAAGCGTTGGCCAGCGCCAACGGCACGCGGGCGAGGTCGACGGTGGCGTCGAAGGTGCGCGCCGACAGGCTCAGCTCGCCCTGGGCGCTGGCCAGCTCGCTGAGGTTCTCGTCCTTGAGGCTGAGGCGCTCGACGGCGATGCGATCGCCCGACCAGAGGCCGGCGACGTCGAGGCGCTGCAACGCCAGCTTGCGCCAGCGCGGGCGGGCGACCCGGGCGGCGCCTTCGACGCGCAGCCGGCGTGCGGGACCCTTGACCGTGACCTGAGCGTCGGCGCGCCCGCCCAGGTCTTCGCCGAGCGGCAGCGCGTCTAGGTCGATGGCGCGGGCGTCGATCTTGAGGTCGAGCGGCAGGCCCTTGCGCCCGACGCCGATGCGGCCGCGCACCCGGGCCTCGCCGTGCGCGGTGGTGAGGATGGTGCGGTCGAGCTCAAGGTTGCCCTTGGCATAGCGCACGTTGGTGTCGACGTCGGCGGCCGGAAAGCGGTCGAAGACCACGCGCCGGCCTTCGACCGCGGCGTCGATCTGCGGGTCGTCGAGCGGGCCGCGCAGGTGCCAGTCGACGCGGGCGGCGCCGTCGAGGGGCACGCCGAAGCCGCTCATCACCGCGCTGAGCGCGTCGACGCGGGCCCGGCCGTCGAGGCGGGCGGTTCGAGCGTCGAGGTCGACGCGGCCGGCGCCCTGCACCCGCTCGCCGGCGGTCTCGGCGACGGCGCCGAAGATGGTCAGCTTGTGGTCGTTGAGCCGCGCCGCGGCGCGCGCTTCGACCCGGTCGCCCACGCCGAAAACGCGGTCGCGCCCCCGCCGCAAGACCAGATCGGTGCTGGCGCTCACGGTGGGCTTGTTGCTGAAGATGTCGACGATGCGCGCGTTGACCGGGCCGCTCAATCGACCCCGCAGCAGACGGGCCACGTCGCCCTCGAAGGGCACCGGCAGCTTCATCGGGTCGATGCCGCGCAGATCGAGCGCCGCAAAGGCCCGACCTTTGGGCGCATCGAAGGCGCCGTAGCCACCCACATGGCCGCCAAACGCGCTGGCGTCGAGCGTGCGCAGCGTCATGTGATTGCGGGCCGAGCGCAGCGCCTCGACGCGGACCCGGTCGACCGGCACGCCGAACACGTCGAGCGCTTCGGCTTCGACGTCGACCTCGCCCTCGAAGGCATCAACCTCGCCCTGCCCCGAGACGACCAGCAGCGCCTGGCCGTCGAGGCCGTGCACGCCCAGCGGTTCGAGCTGGCGGGCCACCGAGTCGGTCGAGAGGTGCACCTTGCCGGCCAGATAGGGCACGTCGGGCGTGTCGAGGCGCATGCGGTAGCGGCTGATCATCAGGCGATCGCCGCGCACGCGCGCGATGACCTTGGCGACGGCAAATTCGTCGCCAAACCATCGAAAATGCTCGGCTTTGAACTCGGTGATCGGCCATTCGAAGACGGCGTCCGGCGGCGCTTGCAACGCGGGCTCGGCCCGGTCCTCGACCTTGACCCGCACGCTGGCCGCGCCGACCAGCGTGCGCGCGGCGGCGATCTGGATGCGCGGGCGCCCCCAGTCGTCGAAACGAAGCTGAAAGCGCGCGTCGGCGACGTCGATGTGCTCGCAGGTGATGCCGACCGGCATCGTGTCGAGCTTGAGGGTCGCGTCTTCGATCTGCACCCCTTCAAAGTCGAGGTCGGGGCCGCCGCCCACGCTGCCGTCGTCGTAGAGCGGGCCGGGCGGCCAGGGGAACTCCTGAATATTGAACATCTCGGCCGGGCGGCCGAGGCCATCGAAGGCCTCGGGGTGCACGCGGCGGACGAGGTGGATGACCGGGCGCTCGATGTGCACGCCGTCGGCGCGCACGGCGCCGTCGATCAGGTCGAACAGGTGGATCTCGTCAACGCGCACCTGCTCGGCGCTGATCATCGGGCGGCCGGCCGGGTCGCGCAGCACCGGTTCGAGCACCTGAATCTGCCACGGCAGCGGGCCCCATGAGATGCGCGTCCAGGTGAGGCGACCGCGGATCGAGGTGTTGAACGTGCCGTCGAAGAGGCGGAAGGCAAAGCTGGAGTTGATGGTGAAATAAACGAGGAAATAGACCAGACCGAAGAAGGCCGCGATGAGGATGAACTGGGCGCTGATCCGCTGGTAGAGGCGGGCGGTGGCGCGCAGGACGATCTGGGCGGGCTCCATGGATCGCGGAGCGTATCACAGCGACGGCCCGGGTCGATGACCGCCGGCGTGGCGGCGCATCACCGGTTCGCGGTGGCCGTGTCGAGCACGTCGTGCATGCCGTAACGCCCCGGCGGCTGCCCGGCGAGGAAGGCGGCGGCGCGCAGGGCGCCGTGCGCGAAGACCGAGCGATCGGCGGCGCGATGGGTCAACTCGATGCGCTCGCTCGGGCCGAAGAAGAACACGGTGTGCTCGCCGATGACCTCGCCGCCCCGCAGCGCCGCCAGCCCG
>JAGQJJ010000834.1 GCA_020430675.1 Myxococcales bacterium | reverse complement strand
CGGTCTCTTCGTCGTCCATCGCCATGCGGGCAAAGGTCTCGCGAATGTCGCGCGCCGCGGCGACCGGGTCGGGCGTGCCGTTCGGGCCCTCGGGGTTGACGTAGATCAGGCCCATCTGCACCGCGCCGAGCGGGTTCTCCAGATCGCGGTCGCCCGAGTAGCGCTCGTCGCCGAGCCACGTCGTCTCGGGGCCCCAGTAGACGTCTTCCGGCTCCCAAATGTCTTCGCGGCCGCCGCCGAAGCCGAACGTCTGAAAGCCCATCGACTCGAGCGCGCAGTTGCCGGCCAGGATCATCAGATCGGCCCACGAGATCTTGCGCCCGTACTTCTGCTTGATGGGCCACAGCAGTCGGCGCGCCTTGTCGAGATTCACATTGTCGGGCCAGCTATTGAGCGGGGCGAAGCGCTGATTGCCCGTGCCACCGCCGCCGCGCCCGTCGCTGATGCGATAGGTGCCGGCGCTGTGCCATGCCATGCGGATGAACAGCGGCCCGTAATGCCCATAATCGGCGGGCCACCAGGCCTGCGACGTGGTCATCACCGCCTCGATGTCGCGCTTGAGGGCGGCGAGGTCGAGCGACGCAAAGGCGGCGGCGTAGTTGAAGTCTTCGCCCATCGGGTTGGCGAGCGGCGAGTTCTGCTGCAACACCTTGAGGTTGAGCTGATTGGGCCACCAGTGCTGGTTGGCGGTGGCGCCGACCGCCGTCCGGGGGCCGTGCATGACCGGGCACTTGCCGGCGGGGGTCTGATTGTCGGACATATCGATCTCCGTACGCGAACAATGAAATGCGGCGCGCGCATGGCAGCAGGCGCGCCGCGCCCGGGTCATCTTCAGATGCCGGCCGCGGCCCCAGGAACCGCAAGCTCGGCCAGCGACGATCACCTGGACCGTCGGCGGACGCAAGCGTCAAGGCAATCGATGCCGCTGAGGCGTTTCGGGTCACCACCGGTGCTCATTTTGCCGGTCGATGGGCCCGCCTGTCAGCAGCAGAGCTTTCGGTCGCGATTTCGGCCGCCGCCCACCCCCCAATGCACCCGACTTCGTGGCCAGCGAGGCCATGCCACGGTATCGTGCGCCATCACTTTCACCTGGAGCCTGCGCCATGCGTCGTTTTGTCCCCATCGGCCTGATGGCCCTGCTGATGCCAGCCCCGGCCTTTGCCAACTATCAGCTCCTCACCGACCTGATCAACGTCGCGCTGTCTTTCGTCGGCGTCCTGATCCTGGTCTGGGTGCTGGCGCTGACCGCCGTCGGCCTGGCCTGGGCCAAGAAGACGTCGGGCGCCCGCGGGGTGGGGCTCGTCGCGTTCATCTTCGGCCTGCTGCCGGGGCTGCTCTTCCTCATCCCGCCAGCCCTCAGCGTTGCGGCGGGCGCGGCGGATGAAGTCACGCTCCAGATCTTCGGACTCGCCGCCGCCTACCTCTGCGCCGCTTTTATCGGCCTTCGCGTCTGGCGCACCCAACCGGCGCAGCCCGCCGAACCGCCCGCCGATTGATCCGAATCGTCGGAGGCGAGGGCCGCGCGCAAAAACAAGTGCGCGCCCGCCCAAGATCGGTCACCTCGATCGCGAACTTCACCCCGCAGCCCGATGGCGAGGCCCGAGCGCCCGGCGAGGCGAGGCATGCCATCGAACGATGCCATCCACGCGACGCCGGCGATGCCATCGACCCACCGCTGATGGCCGGCGCGTCGCACGACCTGTTCGCCGCCACCAAAGCGCCGGTCTGCCCGTGAAGGGTCGGTGGCACGCCCCGCCGGAGCACGGTCGCTCAATCCGGTGGCAGTGCGTTTGTGCCCGCGCCGCTCTCGACCACTTCGCACGTCGCGTTCAGCAGAAACGGCGTGTGCACAAAGCCGATCTGGCACATCTCGTCGGCCGCGGTGAAACCCCAGTGCGCTTCGGTGCTGCGCGGGTTGCGGTAATGGCACCGGAACTCGAACCCGGTGCCCCGCGCGATGGGCATCGGGGGGTCGTAGAGCTTCAGCTCGGGCGCATGCCAGTCATCGTTGGCATACAGCAGCTCGCCGGTGTGTTCGCCGTCGAAGCGAAAAACCTCGATCCGGCGCGCCAGTTCATGGGTATGGGTCGAGAGCAGCACCATGTCGACCGAGGTGTTCATCACGCAGCGCGTCCACTCGATGTGCTCGGTCGCGCCCGGCGGCACGTTGATGTCCTGGTCGCGCACCGCGCTGCCCCAGATCTGATCGCGCACCGGCTCGGTGATGCGATAGGCGTTCACCCGCGACCACACATCGACCCAGTTCGGCGTCGGGTTGACGTAATGAATCTCGACCATCACGCGCAGGCCGCCCGGCAGCAGGGCCGCGACGCCCTCGGGCAGTTCGAGGACCTCTTCTTCGTTCTGCGAGGCGAAGATGAAGATGCCATCCTCCATCATCTCGGGGTGGTTGGCATACAGCTCATCGCACTCATACATGCCGGGTTCGAGGTCAAGATCCAACAGGCCCAATGCCATGACATCCATGTGATGCACGCCGCGCGTCTGCATGGCATGCACGCGGTTGACCGGCGTGGGGCCCGTGGTCGGCAGATCGGCCACGAAGCAGCGCCAGATCTCGCCACCCGGGCGCACCGTGGTGTCGATGCCCATCTGGAAGCCCTCTTCGGGCAGCGGCGGCGGCAGGTCTTC
>JAGQJJ010000833.1 GCA_020430675.1 Myxococcales bacterium | reverse complement strand
GTGCTGCCCGAGAACACCATCGTGCGGCCCTCGGACCACGCGCGCTTTCAACGCGAGGTCGAGACGTGGGGCCGCCTGCGCGCCGATCATCTGGTGCGGCTGTACGACTCGGGCTTCACCGAGACCAACGCGCCGTACATGGCGCTGGAGTACATCGCCGGCGGCGCGCTGAGCGAGTACGTGCAGCAGCACGGGCCGTTGCCGATCGAGATGGCGCGCACCGCGGCGATCCATGCGCTGCGCGCGCTCAAGGCGGCGCACGCGGCGAACGTGCTGCACCGCGACATCACGCCCGACGCGCTGGTGCTCGATCAGCGACCCGACGGCTCGCCGTTCATCCGGCTGACCGGCTTCGGGCTGGCCAAGCATCTGGGCGATGAAGAGGACGATCCGACGGCGATCACCATGACCGGGCAGGTGGTGGGCAACCCGGCGTACATGGCGCCCGAGACCATCATGCAGGGCATCCTCGACCCGCGGACCGATCTGTACGCGCTGGGCGTGGCGCTCTATGAGCTGACCGCCGGCCGGCGCCCGTTTGCCGGGGCGTCGCTGGCCGACATGCTCGCCGCGCATATTCAGGGGCGGCCCGAGCCGCTCGATCGCTATCGCCCCGACGCGCCGGTGGGCTTTCGCGCGTTCATCGGTCGGCTGCTGGAGCGAAACCCCGAAGACCGTCTGCAGAGCGCCGAAGAGGCGCTGGCGGCGCTGGAGTACGTGCCCAACGCGGCGGCCGGTGAGTTGGCGGCGTGGCCCGAGTACAGCCCGGTTGAAGCCGCGCTCACCGTGCGGCGCAAGCGGCGCTGGCCCTGGGTGCTTGCTGGCGCGGGGCTGCTGGCGCTCGGCGCGGTGCTCGGCATGATCGTGGTCAGCCTGTGAGCCCGCTCGATACGGTCCGCCTGCGCTTCGACGACAGCGGCCTGTTCACGCTGAACCTGGTGCTGGCGCTGGTGATGTTCGGCATTGCGCTCGACCTGCGCCTCGCCGATTTTCGCGAGGCCCTGCGCCGCCCGAAGGCGGTGATCGTCGGCGTCATCGGACAGATGCTGCTGCTGCCGGCGCTGTCGTTCCTGCTCATCTACCTGATCAAACCCGCCCCGAGCGTGGCGCTGGGCATGTTGCTCGTCGCGGCGTGTCCGGGCGGAAACATCAGCAATTTCATCGCTTATCTGGCGCGGGCCGACGTGGCGGTCTCGATCGCGCTGACCGCGATCAGCACGTTGTTTGCGGCGGTGACCACGCCGTTCCACCTGGCGTTCTGGGGCGGGCTCAACGAATCGACCGCGCCGCTCTTGCGCGAGGTGGCGCTCGATCCGGTGTCGCTGGCGGCGATGATCGCGCTCATCCTGGTCGGCCCGCTGCTGGTCGGCATGACGGTCGCTGCGCGCTTGCCGGCGGTCGCCGGGCGGCTCAAGCGGCCGATGCGCTGGTTTTCGATCTTGGCGTTCGCGACCTTCATCGCGGTCGCATTGGCCAATAATTTCGATTACTTCCTCGAATACGTCGGCGTGATCTTCGGCGTCGTGGCCCTGCACAACAGCGCGGCGTTTCTGCTGGGTTATGTGCTGGCGCGGGTGACGCGCGTGCCCGAACCGGCGCGCCGCACGCTGACCATCGAGGTGGGCATTCAGAACACCGGGCTGGCGCTCATCCTGATCTTCACGTTCTTCGATGGGCTGGGCGGCATGGCGTTCATCGCCGCGTGGTGGGGGGTGTGGCACATCATCGCCGGGCTCAGCATCGCGTTCTTGTGGTCGCGGCGGGCGGCAAAAGCGTAGTCGTCAGACCTTGGCGCCGGCCTGGATGGCAGCGACCACGTCGGGATCGGCCAGCGTCGAGATGTCGCCGAGTTGGTCGGCGTGGCCCTCGGCGATCTTGCGCAGAATGCGGCGCATGACCTTGCCCGAGCGCGTCTTGGGCAGGCCGGGCACAAACTGGAACAGGTCAACGCGGGCATGCGAGCCAATGGCGGTGCGCACCGCGGCGTTGAGCGACTTTTCGAGCGCGGCGTCGCCGGTGTGGCCGGGCTGCAAGACGATGTAGGCGTAGACGCCCTGGCCTTTGACGTCGTGCGGGTAGCCGACAACCGCGGCCTCGGCGACCTCGTCGAGCCCGACGAGCACCGATTCGAACTCGGCGGTGCCCATGAGGTGGCCGCTGACGTTGAGCACGTCGTCGATGCGGCCGGTGATCCAGTAATAGCCGTCGGCGTCACGGCGGCAGCCATCGCCGGTGAAGTACAGGCCGGGGTAGGTGCTGAAATAGGTGGCCACGAAGCGCGCGTGGTCGCCGAAGACGGTGCGCGCCTGGCCGGGCCAGGGCTCGGACAGGCAGAGGTGGCCTTCTCCGGGGCCGCGCAGCGGGCGGGCGGTCTCGGGGTTGATGAGCAGCGGGCGGATGCCGGGCAGCGCAAAGGTCGCCGAGCCGGGGCGCGTGGGCGTGGCCGGGGCGATGGGCGAGATGCAGATGCCGCCGGTCTCGGTCTGCCACCAGGTGTCGACGATGTTGCACCGACCCTCGCCGACCGTGTGGAAGTACCACTCCCAGGCCGCTGGGTTGATGGGCTCGCCGACGGTGCCGAGCACGCGCAGGCTCTTGCGATCATGGCGCGTCACCGGGTCTTCGCCATGGGCGGCCAGGGCGCGCAGGGCGG
>JAGQJJ010000832.1 GCA_020430675.1 Myxococcales bacterium | reverse complement strand
ATCCCGCCCCCCCCGATCGCGCGGCGGCCCAAAGTCCCGCCCACCTTCGCGGTCGCGCGGCGGTCCCGCATCGCGCCCGCCTTCTCGGTCGCGCGGCGGTCCAAAATCCCGCCCCCGACGCGGCCCGAAGTCTCGCCCACCGTCCCGATCCCGCGGCGGCCGGTCGTCCCGGTCGCGGGGCCTGAAGTCGCGGCCGCCGTCGCGGTCGCGTGACGGCCCGTCGTCGCGAACGCGCGCCCTGAACGACCGACCATCGTCGCGATCACGCGCCGGGCGGAAGTCCCGGCCGCCGCTCTGATCCCGGCCCCTGAAATCCCGACCGCCTTCCCGATCGCGCGGCGGCCCGAAGTCTCGCCCCCGATCGCGGCCTTGCGGCCACTCATCGCGCCCCGGCCACCGCCCGTCTCGGCCCCTTGGCCGATCGTCTGCCCGATCGCGGTCGTCCGTGCGCGCCCAGCGGTCGCGGCGTCGATCGTCGTCATCGACCTCGGGCCGTGGTTGGCTGCGGTCGTAGATCGTGTACTCGACCAGCTCACAGTGCAGCGGCCCGTTGCGCAGCGGCGTCCGGCTGTCGGGCGACAGGCCGATGTGCTGGATGGGCGCTTCGTCGCTGACCAGCAGCCAGGCCGCGTAGCCGCCGAAGCGGTCCTTCAGCACCGCGCCGAACGTGGTGTAGAGCATCTCCAGCCGCTCGGGCGCGCCCATCCGGACGCCGTAGGGCGGGTTGCAGACGACCACGCCCGCGTCGCCCGGCGGCCGCCCCACGCGGCCGATCACGGTGTTCAGAAACGACACCGCCTCGGCCACGCCGGCCCGCTCGGCGTTGCGCACCGCGCGCTCGACGACCGCTTCGTCGTAGTCGGCGCCCCAGAGCGCGGCCGGCGCTGGCCGTTTCCGCGCTTCCAGCTCCTCGACCAGCCGACCGAAAGAGGCGCTGTTATGGCCATGCCACCGCGCGAAGGCGTAGTCACCCTGCCGCGCCCGCATCAGACCCGGCGCCATGTCGCAGGCGATCATCGCCGCTTCGATCAGCAGCGTGCCCGAGCCGCACATGGGGTCGATCAACGGCAGCTCGGGCTTCCACCCCGACAGCGCGACGATGCCGGCGGCCAGCGTCTCTTTGAGCGGCGCCTCGCCCGCTTCGATGCGATAGCCCCGCCGGTGCAGGCGGTCGCCGCTCGAGTCGAGGCTGATCACGCAATGGTCGGCTTCGATGCGCGCGTTGACCCGCACGTCGGGGCGCTTTTTGTCGACATCGGGCCGCCGCCCGCGCGCCGCGCGGAAATGGTCGGCGATGGCATCCTTGACCACCTGCCCGATGAAGGCCGTGTGATCGAGCGCGCTGTCCTTGCTGTTGGCGTCGATGGCAAACGTGCGCTCGACGCCGAACCAGGCGCTCCAATCGATGCGCGAGGCTCCGTCGTAGAGCGCTTCGCGATCGACCGCGGGGAACTCGGCGATGGGCACCAGCACGCGGTTGGCGACGCGGCTTTGCAGATTTGCGCGCCACATGACTTCGCGGTCGCCGAAGAAGCCCACCCCGCCGACGGCCGCGTGGCGCTGCTCGGCGCCCACCGCGGCCAGCTCGGCTTCGAGCGCCGGTTCGAGGCCGGGCGCGCAGGTGGCAAACATGGGACGCGGCACGGCAAACGCATCGCGGCGGCGCAGGGGACGGCTCATTCGAACTCCAGGTACCACGTCCGGTGCGGACGCCGGCGGAAATCATCGGGCACGGTCTGCGCCGTGCGTTCGGTCACGCGCCGCCCGGGCCAGGCTTCGGGATCGAGCTGCAAGCGGCGCGCGTTGGTCGAGAACCACAGGCCGCCGCCCGGCGCGAGCAGCGCCATGGCCGCGTCGATCAGGTCACCGTGATCCCGGCGCAGGTCGAGCACGCCCTGCATGCGCTTGCTGTTCGAGAAGGTGGGCGGATCGAGCACGATCAGGTCGAAGCGCTCGCCCCGCGCCGCCGCGTCATCGAGCCACGGGCCCACATCCGCGCGCACCAGAGCGTGGGCCGGGCCGCCAAACCCGTTCAGCGCCAGGTTGTCGGCCGCCCAGTCGAGATAGGTCTGCGACAGATCGACCGAAACCGTGCGGCGCGCCCCGCCGGCGGCGGCGTAGACGGTGAAGCTGGCGGTATAGGCGTACAGGTTGAGCACCCGCCGGCCGGCCGCGGCCGCGCCGACCAGGGCGCGCGTGCGCCGGTGGTCGAGGAAGAGGCCGGTGTCGAGGTAATCGGCCAGGTTCACGAAGAACTTCAGCTCGCCTTCGCGCACCACGAAGCGCTCGTCGGTTCGCGCCTCGCGCACATACTGGCTGCTGCCGCGCTGGCGGGCGCGGCGGCGCAGGTAGACGTACTCGGTCGGCACTTCGAGCGCCGCGCCAGCGGCCGCGGCCATCGCTTCCGCCCACCCGTCGGGCATGTCATCGCGGGCGTATTCGGCGATCGCCAGCCGCCCCGCATACCAGTCGACGGCGACCGGCACCTCGGGGATGTCGCGGTCGTACAGCCGATAGCAATCGACGCCCTCGCGGCGGGCCCACTTGCGCAGATGGCGGGCCGTCTTGCGCAGGCGGTTGCCCAGCATGTCGGCCTGGGCGGCGATGCGGTCTTCGGGTGGCGTCATGGGGGCACAAGATGGGCCGCCCGGTCT
>JAGQJJ010000831.1 GCA_020430675.1 Myxococcales bacterium | reverse complement strand
GCGACGGTCTCGACCCACGGCCGCGTGGCGACCGCGAGCACGATGGCATGCACGGTCAATGGGACCAACAGCCATGCCCAGCGCCAGGCTCGCACGGCGGTCATGAGATCCACGCATCGAGCGCCAGCCCGAAGACGGTCATCACCGAAGCCAGCCCCACCGCCGAGCCGATCAGATAATCGCGCAGCCGCACGGGCGAGAGCGCCAGCGCGTAGCTGACCGGGGTGGCGAACTGAAAGAACACGCGCAGCACCGCGGTGACCACCACCGGCCGGCGTTCGACGCCGTCCAGCAAGCGGCGGGCGAGGGGATGGCGCATCGCGGTGAAAGCGCGGCCGGCGAGCGAGCGGGCGAGCAGGAAGTTCACCGTGATGCCCAACATGCCGGCGCCAAACGCCAACGCCGGGCCGGCGACGCGGCCGTAGGCCAGCACCGCGACGGTCGCAAAGAGCATTCCCGGCATATTGGCGAGCAGGCCGATGATGAACGCGGCCGAAAAAATGAGCACGCCGGTCCAGCCGGCGCTCTGCACCGTGGCGCGCAGCGACTCGACCGTCCACCCCTCAAGCGCGCCGGTCTGGTGCAGGATGGCCCAGATCACCCCGACGACCACCAGCAACGCGCCGATGCGCAGCCACGGCAGGCTGCGCGCCGGCGGCGCCTCGGCCTCTTCAGGGCGATCTTCGGTCGCGGCCGCGTTCACGCGATCTCCAGCTCCACCGGGCAGTGGTCCGAGCCCAGAACCTTGGTGTGGACCCGAGCGGCGCTGACCCGCGGAAAGGCCTCTTCGGCCACCAGATGGTAGTCGATGCGCCACCCCACGTTCCGCTCGCGCACCCCGAAGCGGCTCGACCACCAGCTATACACATCCCGGGTGTCTGGATGCAACGCGCGGAAGGCGTCGACATAGCCGGCGGCGATGAACTCGTCGACCAGCGCCCGCTCGGCGTCGGTGAAGCCCGATGTCTTGCGGTTTTCCTTGGCGTTCTTGATGTCGAGCTCGGTGTGCGCGGTGTTCCAGTCGCCGCAGAGCACCACCGCGCCGCCCTCGGCCCGCAGGCGCTGCCCCAGGGCCAGCATCGCGCGGTAATAATCGGTCTTGAACGGCAGCCGGGCGTGATCGCGTTGGCCGTGCGGGAAGTAGCCGTTGACCACCGTGATGTCGCCGTGGCGAGTGATGATCGTGCGGCCTTCGCTGTCGAAGCGCGCCTCGCCGATGCCGGTCTCGATCGCTGCCGGCGGGACCTTGCTGAAGGTGGCCGTGCCGCTGTAGCCCTTCTTCTCGGCCGAGGCCCACACCACATGATAGCCGTGCTCGCTGAGCAGCTCGGCGGGCAGCTGATCGGGCTCGGCCTTGGTCTCTTGCAGGCAGAGCACGTCGGGCGCCTGATCGGCGAGGAACTTGAGGAACTCGCCCTTGCGATGGCAGGCCCGCACGCCGTTGACGTTCCAGGTGAAGATGCGCATGGCGCGCACCATACTCGCGGCGACCGGCGCGGTAAACGCCTTGCGCTCGCGGCGGCGATGGGCGACCGTCGCGCTGCCACGCTGTGCAGTGAACGCGCGGGTATTTCGCGCTGGAGACACGGATGAAGTTCGAAGACATCCTCGCCGAGTCCTACACCCTCGAAGGCCCTCTGGGCGCGGCGGCTTTTGTCGTTTTGCGGGCGCTGCAGGCCAGCGGCGCCGATGCCAACGCAGTCGCCGAGGTCCGGGCGCTGCTCGACGCCCATCTGCCCCGCCTCGGGGCCAAGGACGGCGCGCTGCTGGTGCATGTGCTCGAACAGCGCCTCGCCGAGCATGGCGAGGACGACGCTTTTGACGGCACGGTCAAGCTCTCGGCGCGCCTGACGATGGTCGAAGCCCATATCGTGCACGACGCGCTGAGCCGGCGGGGCCTGGCCACGCAGCTTCGCCACGAGCACCTGGCGGCGGCCGACTTCCCCAACCCCGGCACCGATGTCGAGATCTGGGTACCGCGGCGTGATCTGGCCCGCGCCAAGGCGATCCTGGCCGAGATCGAGAGCGAATCGACCGAGACGATCGCCTGTCCGCAATGCGCCGAGCAGAACCCCGCGCACTTCGAGACCTGCTGGAACTGCAGCGCGTTGCTGACCCCGGCAAGCGCCGAGGCGGAGGACTGACAGCGGTGCGCAAGTCCGTTGATGCCCCAAGTGCGCCGGACGCGGCGCCGCTGGCAAGGCCGAGAGCGGAGGCGATGCAGTAGCATCGTCGAGCATCAAGAACGCCGCCAGGGGCGTCGCGGACAAGCGCGACGGAGTCAACGGCGCAGCGCACCGCTGTGACAGCGGGCCGCGGTCGTCGGGGGGAGGGGCGATGGATTTTGACCTGATCAAGTACGTCGTCTTCGGCTTCATCGGCCTCTGCGCGCTTTACATCGTCGCGCGCAGCCTGCGCGACGCCGCCCGCAGCAACGCGCCCGACCCCGATGCCTTCGACGAAGAAGAGGCGGTGCAGACCGGCTTCTCGATGCTGCTCGCCGATCCGCTCGAGCCCGAGGAGCAGGTCGGGGTGACCGCTGACACGGTCGAAGGGCAGGGCACGGTCCGCGAGCTCATCTGGCGGCACGGCACCTTCCTGCGAAAGGATCAGCGCCGGTCAACCGACGAGCACGGGCGCGCATCGGTGACCAACTTCAC
>JAGQJJ010000830.1 GCA_020430675.1 Myxococcales bacterium | reverse complement strand
CCGATGTCGGAGAACACCGTCAGGCCGCCGCCCAAGAGCCGGGTGGGCGAGGCGGCGCCCACGAGCTCTTTGGTCATCTCGACCGCCTGGCTGAGACCCATCGCGTCGAGCACCTCGCCCACGCCCGAGAACGCGCTGGTCATCTCGGTGACCTTGCTCGTGACCGAGTCGATGGAGTTGGCGATCCAGAGGAACCCGCGTGCGGCGTCGTTGAGGTTCTCGACCATCTCGCCGAGGTCGTCCGCCGCCCAGGACGTCAGCTTCAGCCCGACGTCGAGCACCGCGCGGAAGGTGTCGACCCACAACGGCCCATCCTGGGCGATCAACGTCGAGATGCGCTTCAGACCCGCTTGCACGGCCGGCAACATCACGTTGCCGAGGTCGCGGAGCAGACCCTCGGTCAGCGAGTTGAAGGAGTCGAGCAGGTTCTGTGTGTCGCCCGAGGTCTTGCTGAGCGCGTTGCCGGTCGCGCCGGCGGCGCGGGTGGTCGCCGAGAGCGCATCGGCGAAGGTGCCGGCGCCGTCGCCGGTGAGCTTGAGCAGCGCGTTGGTCGCCTCGGTGCGCTTGAAGATGGACTCGAGGCCCACGTTGGCGGTCTTGGCCGCACGCTCGAGGTCGACGAGGGTCTGCTGTAGGCCGACGCGGCGCAGGCGATTGGCGTCGAACTTGACGCCGATGACCTCGCCCAGCGCGCCGAGGGTGGCTTCGGCTTCCTTCGATGGCTTGACCAGCGCCTGGATGAGTGCGCGCAGCTGCGTGACCGACTCGGCGGTCTGGCCGCCGCTGAGCTTCGTGATCGCGGCCAGCGCGCCGCCGACCTCACCGAACTGGATCTTGGCGTTCGCGGCCATGCTGGCGACGTTGCCCAGCGACGACGACAACTCGGGCATCGTGGTGATGCCCTTCTTGATCGTCGCGAAGAGCACGTCGCTGGCGTCGGCCGCGCTCAGCCCCATCGCCTGATAGCTGTTCGTCGCGGTGACCAGCGCGGTGACGGTGGTGGTCAGGTCGGAGTTGGCGGCCACCGCGGCGTCGGAGGCCGACTTGAGGAAGGCCGTGATGTCGGGCGGCTCGACGCCGGCGCTGATCGCCTGGTAGGCCGCGCGGGTGACGTCCTCGGCGGTCTGCGGCACGGCCTTGGCCAGCTCGAGCAGCTGGCCCTTGAGCTCGTCACCGACCTCGTCGCTCAGGGTGCGCACCTCGTTGAAGGCGCGCTCGAAGGTGACCGCGAGGTCGACGGGCTTGGCGGCCGCTTCGATCGCCTTGCGGAAGAGGCCGATGCCGCGCGAGGCGACGTTGAGGGCGGCGTCGAGGGAGACGATGTCGGCGCGGGCCTGGGCTGTGGCCTTGGTGAAGCGCCCCGAGGCGTCGCGGGCCTGATCGGTGCTGCGGCGGTAGGCGCCGAGGTCGCCCGCCGCGGCCTGGGCTGCCTCACCGGCCGCGCGGGTGCTGCTCGACGTGGTCTTCTGGCCCTGCCCGAAGCGCTCGACGAGCGCGTTCAGATCGGACGTGATGGATGCCAGCGCCGCGAGGTCACGCTTGAGCCCGTCGAAGTCGAACGCGGCCGTGTACTTGACCGTGCGGTTGATGGCGGGCTCGCCCATCTCAGCTCAGCCCCCCGCGGTTGACGGCGGCTTCGCGCTCAGCCCGGGTCTTCGCGCGCTCGAGCAGCTCGGCGCGCAGGTCGCCGAACGCGGCGCGAAGCACGTCCCAGCCGTCGAGCAGCGCCGCCGACGGGGTGCCGCCGAGGACGCCAGGCACCATCGCGGCGTTGCCGTCGGTATGGCGCCACAGCGCCATTACGGCCCGCACCCATGGGGCGGCGATGGCCGCCGTGGGGCATGAGTCCCACTCGTCTTCGGCGGCTTGCCCGGTCGCCGTCGGGCAGACTTCGTACCCGGGGATGAACCGCCGCCCTTCTTCTTCTTCGACCGCCGGGTCTTCGGGGTCGAGCCCTGGGCACCCCGCGAAGCGTTCGCCCCGCCCCGCCCGTTCGCAGGGGCAGAGCCACCGGCTGCTCGCGTCCGGGTCGTGCCGCCAGACGGCGGCGCGGAGGATTTTCCCACCTGTACCCCCGCCACGGACATGAGCTGGATGAAGTGCGCGACCTCGGCGGCGATGTGCGCTGCGTCGGCGTGCTGGGCCATGTCGAGGAAGGCCGCGCCCTCGGCGCGGCGCTCCTGGCCGGCGGCGTCGACGTAGAGCGTCGCCACCCACCCGAGCAGGCGGTAGCCGGCGTCGAGCTGCGCCTTCCACTGCACGTAGGCCTCGAGCGCGGCCCGCTCGGTGTCGGTCAGGCCGTTCATGTAGGCCTGGCGCCGGCGGGCGCAGTGCACGTCCCACGACCACTCGGCGAGCGCGTCGGGGTCGATGTCCTCGGGCAGCATGGCCAGGGCCTTCGCCCGCGCCTTCTCGATGGCTTCCTTCGCCGCGGTCCGCTCGTCGGCCGAGGCCTCGGCGGCGTCGGCGACCAACACCGCCCCGTCGACCTGCGCCAACGCCGACCGCACCATGTCGATCTTCTGCGCCTCGAGCGCCGCCATGCCGGCGACCTCGCGGTGCTGGTGGTAGATCGCCTCGCCAAGCGGCGGGGCGAGGCCCACCGCCTGCTGGACCTTGGTGCGCTGGTCGAAGGACAGCGCGCGCAGCACGACGCGGGTGC
>JAGQJJ010000829.1 GCA_020430675.1 Myxococcales bacterium | reverse complement strand
TCATCGGGCATGCGGTCGCCGCGGTCGGGTTCAAACGGCGGCGGCAGGCGCCCATCGCGCACCGGCACCGACTGCAGGAGCGACGCGACCACATGGGTCACCGGCCCGCCGACCGAGGTGGTCAGGCAATGCACCGGCCGCGCGCCGCGGGTCTGGTCGGGGTGAAAGCTGCGCTCGGTGATCCGGGTGGGCAGATAGGCCGCCGGCCGGGTGAGGATGTGATGCGCCTTGGCGATCTGCACCATGCCCGAGGCGGCCATGGCGTGCCCGAAAGCGGTCAGCCCGCCATAGGGGTTCGGCCAGTATGAGGCCGCCCGATCGAGCGCTTCGAGCGGGTCGAAGCCCAGCGAGGCCAAAAAGCCCAGCTCGATGCTCGGGAAGGCGTCGTGCAGCACCGCAAAGGCACTCGATCGCAGAAAATCGATGTGCACGCCGACCGCGCGGCGCAGGTGCACGAGCGATTGGCGCATGGCTTTCTGGAACAAAAGCGGCGTCTTGCGGCGGGCCAGCCCGGGGTCATCGTTGCCCTCGCCCACGCCCAGCACGCGCACGAGGCGCCGGTGGCCGGCGGCGACCAGCGCCCGCACCACCGCTTCGTCAGTTGTCAGCACCACCGCGCAGGCGCCGTTGCAGGCGGGCGCGATGTGATGGTCGTGCAGCCAGCGGGCGAGCGGCACGCCCGGTCGCTCGGGTTTGTGGGCGCTGCGCATGGCCGCGGGATATTCGGCGGCCATGCGCAGCTTGTTGGCGGCGAGAAAATCGGCCAGATCGGTGGGGTTCGAAACGGTGACCGCACGGTCATCTTGCTGAACCTGCAACCGCGGCGGGCTGCCCAGATGCGCCGAGAGCTGCGCCCACCAGGCGTCGAGCAGCAGGTCGCCGACGGGGATCATGCGCAGCCCCATCTCGCGCTCGTGGCCCTCGATGACCTGCGCCACCGTCTCGATGGCCCGCGCCCCGCGCGGCATGACCTGCCCGGCGACCAAGAGCGCGGTCGTCGGTTCACCAAGGCCCTGCAACAGCCGCACGCCCGAGGCAAAGAGCGCCGCGCCGCCGTCCGATGAGCCCAGTTCGAAGCGGGTCACGCAGCGGTCGGGCAGGGCCAGCGAGCGTTGCAGCAGCGCGGCCAGGTTCATCGCTTCATCGGGCATGGCGCGCGCGCCGCCGGGGCCGCTGATCGGCATCGTCGTCAAGAGCAGGTGGTCGATGCGGGCGCGCAGCCGGGCCTTGCGCGGCACGGTCGCCAGCGCGCGCCGCGCGGCAAACTCCATCAGCGGCAACAGCTCGGGCGGCTCGTCTCCGGTGGTGCGCGCAAACACGGCGCGCACACGATCGGCCTCGGGCGGGGCCGAATACTCGGCGGCGACGACATACAGCGATCGGGCCGACGAAGCGGTCATGCATCACCCCAGCGGGAGCGAGGTGCAGTGTCAATCGAGCCGGCGGCCGGGGTCAAGGTCAGGGCGGCGTTGTCGAGTGAAAGGCATCGCTGCGTCACCCTCTCATGAGTCACTTTCACCGGCGTGCGATCCCGTGGCCTTCGGTGGGAACAATGCGTCATCGTCGGACTGTTTTGCGAATGATCCCAGAGGGTTGACGCGCTGCGTCACAGGTGTTCGTTGATCGGCGGCTGGCAGATCCACGATGTTGGGCCGCCAATTTTTCGCCAGGAGCGCGCGATGGACGTGTTCAATCGCATCGAGAAGCGTGGCCACGAGCAGGTGATCTTCTGCCACGATGAGACCACCGGCCTGCGGGCCATCATCGCCATTCATGACACGACGCTGGGCCCCGCGCTCGGCGGTACGCGCATGTGGACCTACGCCAACGACGGCGCCGCGCTGGAAGACGCGCTGCGGCTGTCGCGAGGCATGACCTACAAATCGGCCGCCGCCGGGCTGAACCTGGGCGGCGGCAAAGCGGTCATCCTCGGCAACGCCAAGACCGACAAGGACGAGATCCTCTTCCGCAGCTACGGGCGCTACATCCAGGGTCTGGGCGGGCGCTACATCACCGCCGAAGACGTGGGCACCACCGTTCAGGACATGGAATGGGTGCGCATGGAGACCGACTATGTGGTCGGCATCAGCCGCGCCCTCGGCGGCTCGGGCGATCCCAGCCCGTTGACCGCGCTTGGCGTCTTCGAGGGCATGAAGTCGGCTCTCAAGTGGCAGACGGGCAACGAGTCGCTCGCCGGCCGCGCGGTCGCGGTGCAGGGCGTCGGCCACGTCGGCTATCACCTGGTGCGGCATCTCAAGCAGGGCGGCGCCCAGGTCATGGTCGCCGACATCGACCTCGACAACATCCAGCGCGTCACCCGCGACTTCGCCGGCATCGAGGTGGTCGATCCGGCCCGCATTCACGCGGTGGGCTGCGACGTCTTTGCGCCCTGCGCGCTCGGCGCGGTGATCAACGACCAGACCCTGCCCGAGCTGCGCTGCGGCGCGGTGGTCGGCTCGGCGAACAACATCCTCGCCGAAGACCGCCACGCCCAGGCGCTGGCCGATCGGGGCATCTTGTATGCGCCCGATTACGTGGTCAACGCGGGCGGCCTGATCAACGTGGCCAACGAGCTCGAAGGCTATAACACCGACCGGGCGACGCAGCAGGTGCAGGGCATCTACGACATCACCAACCGCGTCTTCCGCATCGCCCGCGACGAGAACGT
>JAGQJJ010000828.1 GCA_020430675.1 Myxococcales bacterium | reverse complement strand
AAGTCGGCTTTCCGGTTCTCGCGGTCATAGCGATAGACCCGCATCGGGCCGTCATCGGTGTCGAAGGCCACGATCCAGAAGCGGTCATCGAGCGTGCGGCTGGTGACGTACAGCTCGCCGCGCGCCACGCCGGCCAACGTCTCGAAGTCGGTGCGCATCGCCGGATCGACAAAATGCCACTCGCGCCGCGTATAGCTCGACGCCCAAGCCTGCACCTCGCCGGTCTTCGGGTGGGTGAGCACCTCGTCCACGTCGGCGTGCGCATCCTCGCCGAGCAGCTTCGCCTGCCCGCTGGCCATGTCGATCGCAAACAGCGCGCCGGTGTCGCGGCCGCGGCTGTCGACCATGTAGAGCGTCTTGCCCGACCCGTCGAAGCCATAGGCGTGCGTCGTCAGCGTGTCTTCCTGCGGCACCTTCATGAACGGCTCGGCCTTGTCGCCGACCAGCTTCAGGTACTCGGTGCCGCCATCGGGCGTGAACCGCTGCACGAGCCGCGGCTTGAGCTGCAGGTCGACCACAAACTCGGTGTAGCCCGCTTCGTTGCGCAGCACCTCGGTCAGCTCACCGGTCGCCAGGTCGACGCGGTACAGATCCATCAAACGTGGATCCCGCTTGTTGATCAGGATCAGCGCCGCGCCGGGCACATCCGAGCTGAGCCCAGCCAGATCGGCCCGCGCGCCAGGGAACGGCGTCAGATCGACCGTGGTGCCGCTCTCGACGTGCACGCGGTGCACGCGGTAGTTCTCGTCGCCTTCGGTGTCCTGCAGATACAGCAGGTGCGCGCCATCAAAGGCCCACTCGTACTTGCGAATGCCGCGCTTTGCATCCTGCGTGATCGGGCGCGCCTGATCGAGCGCGCCCGCCGGCGCCACGTAAACGTTGAGCACTCCGTTGAGCGGGGCCAGCCAGCTCACGAAGCGGCCGTCGGGGCTGAGGCGCACGCCGGCGCGATCGGGGTTGCCGAACAGAACCTCGCGCGGGATGAGCGCGTCGGCGGTGGTCTTGGCGGTGGGCGTCGGCGCGCTGTCAGCCGGCGCCGGGGCCGGCGCGCGACCTGCGCAACCGAGCGCGAGCGCGCAGAGGATCGCGGCAGACAGCGATCGATAGGCGATCATCGGGCACTCCAGTCTTTGCGGGAAGCGTCACGTCTACCAGATTCGGCCCGCGAAGGGCACCTCTGGTTGCGCGAAGGCGGCGGCCTCGCCATGCTGCCCCCCACCCGGCGCGGGAGGTCCGATGCAATTTGCCGAACCGCTCATCGAGGCGGTCTTCGTGCGGCGCTACAAGCGCTTCTTCACCGACGTCCTGCTGCCCGACGGCACGCCGCTGACGGTGCATTGCCCGAACAGCGGCTCGATGCGCAATTGCCAGCCCGAAGGTGGGCGCTGCTGGATCAGCGACTCGCACAACCCCGCGCGCAAGCTGCGCTACACGCTCGAACTGGTCGAGGTCGACGGCGCGCTGGCGTTGGTCAACACCGCGCAGCCCAACGGACTGGTCGAGGAGGCCATCAAAGACGGCACGATCACCGAGCTGCAAGGCTACGACACCCTGCGGCGCGAGGTGCGCTACGCCGACAACTCGCGCATCGACCTGCTGCTCGAGTCCGGCGATCGCCTTTGCTACGTCGAGGTGAAAAACGTCAGCCTGGGCATCGGCGACGGCGTGCTGCGCTTCCCCGACGCGGTCACCACGCGCGGGGTCAAACACCTGCACGCGCTGACCGAGATGGTCAAAGCCGGCCACCGCGCGGTGCAGTTCTATTGCGCCGCCCGCACCGACGCGCGCCGCGTCGAGCCGGCCGATGACATTGACCCGGCTTACGGCGCCGCCTTGCGCGCCGCGTCGGCGGCGGGTGTCGAACTGCTCGCTTTTCGTTGCGAGGCCTCACCCTTGGGCTTGCGTTTGGCCGAGCGGGTGCCCGTCTTCCTCTGAGGCCGCACCGGCTCGATCCAGGGCCGCCCCTTGCGCTTGTAGAGCAGCATCTGCCGCGCCGGCAGCCCGTTGACGCGCTCGTAGTCCTGCCGCAGCAGCGTATTGAACGCGGCGAACTTCGAATAATCCTCGTTGCGGCTCACCGCGATGAACGCGGGCGGCGCTGCTTGGAGGGCGTCCATCACCTCGCGCCAGGGCGAGTCGGGCAGAAACCGCGTCGGCTCGGTCGGCCGCCGCCAGGTATTGGTCAGGTTGTTGGTGAGCACGCCGAGCACCTTGTAGAACGGCCCGCTCGCCCGCCGATCGGCGTGGAAGTACACCGGCCAGGCCCAGCGGCCCCAGACCCAGATCGGCTCATCGGCGGTGGTATTGGCGGCGATCACCTTGCCGATGCGCTGCGCGTCGGGGTCGCGGGCGTGGCGGCGCGTCTTGTGAATCGCGCGCAGCTCGCCCACATCGCTGATCAGCCCCGGCACCAGCGCCAGCGCGATGCAGGCGATGAGCAGCCCCGAGCGCAGCCGCGATCCGGCGGCAAACGGCGCCCGCCGCAGCCAGCGCACGATCGCGCCGTCAGGGTGGGCGGCGATCCACACCGCCGCCGGCAGCACCTGAAGGTAGTAACCCTTGAAGAACCGCAGCCCCAGCGCCGCGCCGGCGAAGCTCAGCCAGAAATGCCCACCGAGCAGCACCCCGCGCAGCCCCAGCGCGCCGCGCCGCGCGGTGGCGACCAGCGTGAACGCCGC